>CAZJME010000010.1:0-11920 GCA_964547235.1 uncultured Candidatus Saccharibacteria bacterium | reverse complement strand
CCCAACCTAGAACTCAAAGCTCGTTGCAACCACAGCCTAAGTATCTCGTCCTCTTGAGCTATTGCTTCCTTATCTACACCAGCCTTTGTTGATTCGAGGTCGATTATGCCCACGCGTGGTGTCTGAACTCTGTCGGGTGTCCCTAGTGGGTCGTATAGCACGTGCCGTACATCATAGTCACCATGCAGTACTCCCTCTCGCTGTTTAATGGCAGCGAGTCTCCCCAACCCAAACGCAATGCCTGTTCGTACGTCTTTTTTCGGTATGCAAAGTTCACGCAGCTCATGATCCCCCGTCAAGGCCAGCGGCAAGATAAAACCGCCAACAAAACTCATTGTTAGGCTTCTTTCGTCTGGATCAAACGCCACAGGATATGGCGAGTGGATATTACTATCCGCCTCACCTGTGTCATAGTGGCTCAACATCATAAACCAAGAGATGAGTGCGACGTACTCTGTCAACAGACTTTTTTCTGAACGTTCGGCCTTAGTTTTACGGAGTAAATTTAACTCTGGCAGAATATCAATATCAGAACTTTTATTGGGGTGGGCACCAGCATACGTAACAAAAGCCATATAAAGTTATATTATCATTTTTCTTTCGGTTAGTCAACGTGCTTGTAGCGAAGTCTCGTACCTTTCTAATAACTAAAATGCGCATTTGGAATCTTGTTGTTTGGCATCACACAAGCAGATAGAACAAATGCGTACACTACGTTAGAACTTCAATCGCTTACCATCTTATTAGGGGATTTTTAGGCTCGAATCCAAAAAGCTTGTGTTTTCTTGTATTTGTTGTATTAATCGTTTTTTGTTGACAAGTTTTATGGCACTATGGATAGTATCAATTAGCTAATTGTGGAGGGAACAATGAAGCGTCTAGCACTCATTATGGCAATCGTTATCATAGGACTAGGCGGTTATTTTGCCTGGCAGCACTCACAAGACAAAAAGAACAGTTCTAAAACACCTAGCACAGCAACTCAACGACAATCAACTACGCCAAACACTTCAGCCCATAAGAAAGATGATCCAAGTGAAGGGGGTAAATTCTTAGTTATAAAGGAGTGGGGGGTACGGTTGCCTTACCCAGATAGCGCTCGAGATGTCGGTTTACAGTACAGTCTAGATACCGAAAACCAAAGCCAGGGCCTGACTTCTATTGGTTTTGATGCCATAAGCGAAAAACTAAAGGGGTGTCTATCCCTCCGAATATGGCGCGAACCAACTTCTGGTCCACGACCAAACACAAACTCCGATAAAGTGGAGTTGAAAGGCCCAATTACCTTAGGAGGCTACTATTATACCTGGAATACGGGGTTAACCGCTTGCGACACCAGTAGCAGCCAGCGGACCAAAGAAGCAGAAACCATTCTAAATGAGCTTGCTGGCAGCATTAGCAAGCTCGAGGCAGTGGAGTAAATGCCTATAAGTGCCAAGGCCTGATTAGTTAATGTCAACTAATTTAAATATACGGGTGGGAAGCAAGGAGCCAAAATGCCATCACCCGAAATTCTCGAACAAACACCTATCTCAAATCCAGAACAACACACATTTACCTTACGAGGAGTTTTTGACAAAGCACGACAGATTGTTGGCCGTGTCGGTTTAGCTACAAGCTTGCTACTAGGCGGAGGTATTACTGCCGTTGAAATGGTTACTGATCAAACACCGGTTGCCGCCGCAGAGACGGGTGGCTATCCTTGGGCCGACGCATCACACATTAGCGATAGCATAGCTCGAGATAATATCACCTGGGGCTACGCAAATAAGACAGATTGCGACGGAAAGAGTTCGGCATATGACTGCTCCGGCGCAATGATTGGGCGATATTATTTTCGCGACCCATGGGGCTATGACATAAGAAATTGCACCTCATATGTAGCCTGGCGTGTCGCCAAAGAGTTTGGCGTCAGTGTAGCCGGTTGGGGTAATGCCGATACCTGGGACAATAACGCTAGCGGCAAATACACGGTCGATACTACACCCGAGCCAGGCGACATTGCTGTATGGGACAGCATGCATGTGGCATTTGTCGAAGCGGTTAACAGCAATGGAAGCGTTAAGGTGTCGCAGTATAATGCAGGACTGGACGGAAACTATTCCACGGCTAATCGTAGAGCTAATCACTACATCGATATAAACGGAACCGGCAAGGGGCTTGACAGTGCGACACCTGCCAACCCTGCTCCTGCCGGCCTCAACGGCGTCACCGCCATATCAAGTCAAGTAGAAAACGGTACGCAGCATGTGTATTGGGCCTCCGCCGATGGGACACTCCGGGAAACCTGGTTTCGACCGGGTGTCGTCCACACAAATACCATTCAGAAATTTGGTCATGCCATCACTGCTCTTTCGAGCCAATATACAGCGAGTGATATGATTCAACACGTCTACGTGGGCACCGAGGAAGGTTCGATCTACGAAACGTGGTTTGGCCCTAATTCTAATGGCTATCATACCTGGATGACCTTTGATAGCGATACACCCATCACCGCCTTGGCGAGTAACCCGCCGTTTGATGGCAATCAGCATGTCTACTGGGCCACTCAAGGTGGACGCGTGGGTGAAACGTGGTTTCATCCAGGCACCGTAAATAGTTGGCAAGCCTTTCAATCCAACTCGCCGATACATGGCTTGTCGGCGCAGTACACGCCTCGAGACGGCGTGCAACACTTATACTGGGGAAATGACGAAGGAAGATTACATGAGACTTGGTTCCGACCTGGCGTAGTGAATACCAACCTCATGGCACAGTTTCCTGAGCCTATCACGAGCGTTTCCAGCCAAACCAGCCCCGATGGGACCCAGCATGTATATTCCGGCGACAAAGATAACCGCATGCGAGAAACGTGGTTCAACGCTTCTTCTCATGGCTATAATACCTGGGAGGCAGGGGTGTTCGGTGATGATGTAAGTGCCTTATCCAGCCAAATAACACCTGACGGCACCCAGCATGTTTACTCCAGTGCCGGAAACAGCATAAGCGAAACGTGGTTCTATCCTGGTACGGTTAACGGCTGGTCGGCTGCCCAGAGCGGTTCTCGTGTAACTGCCATATCGAGTCAATACACCTCGGCGGACGGAGTACAACATGTTTACTGGGGTGCCGAAGATGGCAAAGTGCGCGAAACATGGTTCCGACCTGGCATAGTGAATACCTGGGAACTACCCAGCTAGAGCCGGCTTGTGAAAAACCACGGAGCTCTAAAAACCCGAGTCACGCATTAGCCAACCGACAGCCTGGCGGTACTCTTAAGTAGTGAGCAAAGTGCTCACCAACACTTCCGGGGAATGAAGTGCCCAAGAAGTATTTCTCCTTGGACTTCCCGAATGTTGCTTCAAATTTTTGGCACCTATGAAAAAATACTTGTTGCCAACCCACCATGACAGCTCATTCCCGGCCGCTGGCTACAACCACAATCTTGTATTTACGCCACAGCCATCGGCCCTAATTAGGTCTGCGGCAACAACTAATTCGAAAGGTCAGTTCCATTTAGTGTAGTGTCATATTTTACGGTGTTGGGTACTGCTGGTTTTTGTGCTAGTGCTATAATTTCTATCTATGAGCAAAACCATTTTGATGTGTCCACCGGAATTTTTTGATATAGAATACGAAATAAACGCTTGGATGAACACCGATAATAAGGTGAATAAAAACGAGGCCAAGACTCAGTGGCAGTTCTTATACAAAACTTACACCGAAAAGCTCGGCTGGGATGTGCAACTTATCGAACCGATCTCCCACCTGCCGGACATGGTTTTTACCGCTAATGGAGCCCTGCTATATAAGGGTAAAGTAGCGTTACCTCGCTTCCGTCAGCCCGATCGACAACCGGAAACGGCTAAGTTTGAGGAATGGTTTAGGGCGGCTGGTTACAAAGACCTGTTCACCCCAAAATACGATTTCGAGGGTGAAGGCGACGCCTTATTCTGGAATGATATCTTGTTTGCTGGCTACCCTTGGCGTACCGACAAACCTTCGCATGCTGAGTTGGCTGATTTCTTTGGCGTTACAGTCGTTGGGCTGCAACTAGCAGACGCTCGTTTTTACCACCTTGACACCGCTCTGACTATTGTCAGTAACGACACCGTGGCCCTCTATCCTAAGGCATTTACCGAGGAGTCATTGGCAAAAGTGCACGAACTCGTCCCTAATGTCATCGAGGCAAACGATAACGATAGCCTTGCCTACGGCCTCAATGCCATGAGTGACGGCAAAAATATTGTAATACCTGACAAGGCTACGAATCTTATCGAAATTTATAAACGTCGCGGTATGACCGTCCATCCTTGTGCCATCAGTGAATACCAAAAATCAGGCGGCGGCGTCAAATGCCTTACGCTCGAACTTCGGAGTTAGTAGATAGCGAAGGCGGGATGGTGGCTTCAACTTCTTGTAGTCCCAGAACATACGGACCGAAATTACCGAGTCTGAACCTTACGTTTCCTGCGGCTTCAAATTCTAAACCAACCTCTTCCGGCAACCCCTCTACTACCATACCCCGAAGACCGGTGGCGGCTAATTCTTTTGCTGCAGCTATATGAGCTCGAATAGCGTCAACACCAACTTGATGCGTTAGCTCCTTAAATACCATAACGAGGGTTTCTTTTTCTGGTCCCAGAGACGAAGCGGTAGTCATTTAAGGGTAATATACCATAATGTTGGTATATTTACAATCCCAAATGCTGCCGGATGGCCGTTTGCGAAAGTTTTAGTACACTGCCAGTTTTAGAAATCGGCATGGCAGTAATAATTTTCCCTGACTCGCTATCTAATATTAACCTAATTTTCATATCCGTAGTCCCATCTAGCATTTTGGCGGTACCGGTCGTTACAATATTGCCATTTTCAGCTACCAGACCATCTGGTTCTCTGTTGCCGTAGGCCTGTTTGATAGCTTGCAACACGGCCAGAGTGTCATATTCTTTTGGGAACATACTGTTCGCTACACGTTTCGATTCTGCCCCAGAATCAGTCTGCTCAGCACGACGCTTTTCGTACCCCTCGATAGCAACCTGCGCGTTGTATGGCTCAAACGGAAACTGTCGGTACTGTCGCCGATAGGCATTATTCGCTCCCTCTAAATGATCTGTCAAAGCTCGAGTATGTACATGCAACGAAGACGGCTCATGATGGAACCCCTCAACCGTGGTCATTCCCGCTGCATCGAAAGCTTTGTGCCCTGTAAGTACATGCATCAGCCCATCCTGTCCCTTTTCTGGATCTAACGTGAAGATATCGGTTAATCCCTGTTGGTGTGCAAATTCATAGTCTGTCCCCAGTAACCGACGCAAGGCTGCTTCACGGTTAAGACCGAGCGCCGAAACTTCGGCTCCTCCCTTCGGGCTTGGCAAATACTCAGACGGTAACGAAGAGGTAGTGCCACCATGAAACGTAATTTCTGGTCTAGTGGTTAGTACATCTGTCATTGTTTGTTTTTAGGTAATAATTAGATACTAACACTTCTTGTGCTTATTGTCAACTTTATACTATGGGTTATTTGCGTTGTTTGAGTGCTTGGCGGGCGACCGTAACTTCGTCGTAATCACGCTTCACCACGCGGCGCGGGTCGGCATCATTTTGGAGCTCGTGACGCAACTCAGCAGCCTGTGGTCCATTAGTCAGAATTGATTTTTCGTGCCCTTTACCAAGCAGCAGAATAACATCACCCTTTTTGGCGAGCTCTACCGCTTTTTGTACAGCAGCTTCGCGTTTATGAATTAGCAGCAAGTTTTTACCTTTGGTTTTTCCCGACTTTTCGGCTCCGCTGGCGATTTGTTCCAGAATGACGTTGCCATCGATATCGCGGTTATCTTCTTCGGTCACAATGACAAGATCACAATATTTACCGGCTATCTTCCCTTGCTCTGCTCGTTTAGCTTCGTCACGTCGCCCGGCACTGCCAAAGACGACGATTAGCTTTCCTTTGGTAATGGGCTTAATTTCGTTGAATAATTTCTCAAAACTCTCCGGTGTATGGGCATAGTCAACAATAAGTTCAAAATCTTGCCCTTCATCAACGCGCGTCATCCGCCCTTCAACACTGTCGAGGCTGGCAATGCCCTTTTCGATCTGCACCTTCGTGAGACCGATTGCTCTTCCGACACCAACGGCCGCCAGCGAGTTATAAACATTGAAATTACCGGGTAAACGACAGGTTATCTTGTACGAATCTTTACCGATCTGAGCTGTGTAGGTACTGCCCGATGGTGTCGACCGTATGTCGACCGCCCTAAGATCGCCTTTCCGTATACCGTAGCGGAAAGGGGTGGAAATGGCTTGCGCGAATAGTTCTCCACTCGGGTCGTCTGCATTGACTATCCCCACGCGCAATCCACCATGGTTTTTATCGGTTTGCGTAAACAACATTTTTTTGGCATCACGATAATGTTCAAACGTACCATGATAATCCAAGTGTTCATGCCCTATATTTGTCATAACAGCTATCGAATATGGCACCGCCCACACGCGGTGTTGAGCGAGAGCATGACTGGTTGTCTCGAGGACTAGCCATTCAGCCCCACTAGTCTTCACTTTTTTGAGTAAGCGAACCAACCCAGCAGCACCGATAGTCGTCAGACGCGTAGGATTCGGTTGCGGCCCTTTGCCGTCACCATAATCCACCGATATGGTAGTAACAACAGCAACTTTCTTGCCCGATTCGCGCAGCATTTGTGCAATAAGCGTGCACGTAGTTGTTTTGCCATCCGTACCAGTTACGCCAATGACCTTGAGATTGCGGGCGGGAAAACCGTGCCACGTCTGCCAAAGCACTGCCTCGCCCCAGTGCCCGTACGGCTCAACAGCCTTGAACATCTGCGCTGGCACAACTTTCTTAACTAAGTCTCGGAAACCCATGCTCTACAGTATACTTGATACAAGATGTTAGTTTTAGGTATCGAAACCAGCTGTGATGAAACAGGCGCTGCGGTAGTAGAAGATGGCTACAAGTTGCTCAGCAATGTAGTTGCGACATCGCTAGACCTGCACGCTCAGTACGGAGGCGTTGTGCCTGAAATTGCTGCGCGTAGCCATATCGAAGCCATCATACCGGTGATCAAACAGGCTTTAGAGGAAGCAAAGTGCACCTGGGATGATCTCGATGCTATTGCTGTCACCTATGGTGCCGGTTTAGGCGGTTGTTTGTTGGTAGGCGTTATGACAGCGCGTACTTTGGCGATCGCCAAAAAAAAGCCGCTCTATGCCATCAATCATGTCGAGGGGCACGTCTACGCCAACTTCCTAACTTCAACAGGGTCGCTCTTGCCTGCTCCTGATCGAAGCCCTGCCGCTGTGCAACTGTGGCAGCTTGGCGATAAAACCTATGCCTTGCCGTCTCAGCAGCCAACATTCCCTCTTCTTGCTCTTATCGTCAGTGGCGGACACAGCCAGCTTGCTCTATTTCAAGACCACTTCGACTACAAACTGCTCGGACAAACGCAAGATGATGCCATCGGCGAAGCGTTTGATAAGGTGGCCAAAATTCTTGGCCTCCCCTACCCTGGCGGACCTAGCATCGAAAAAACGGCTCAAGCTGGCGATGCTCATGCCTATTCGTTCCCAAAAGCACGAATGCCTGGGTATGACTTTAGCTTTAGCGGCGTTAAAACAGCCGTTTTGAGGGCCGTTCAGGCCGAGTGCGGTAAATCCCACGATTTTCCCAGCTTTAAGCTCGCAGAACTCCTCTCTGACGCTCAAAAAGCCAACTTCGCCGCTAGCTTCCAGCGTATTGCCGTCGAAACAGTTGTCGACAAAACACTTCGCGCCTATGAAGAATTTCACCCTGCGTCGGTAGTCATCGCCGGTGGCGTGGCCGCCTCGCCTGTTCTGCGCAAAGATCTCGCCAAGCGGCTGCCGATTGATATTGCCTACACCGATATGAAGCTCTGCACCGATAATGGCGCCATGATCGCCGTATTAGGCTGTTTTAAAATGAAACACAACCAGCCAACCGCAGACCCCTATACGCTTGAAACCGCCCCAAATCTATCGATGTAGTCGTGCAATGGTTTTTATGATTTGTCAATGTTGCATGCTTATGGTTAAGAGCGTAGACTAGATTCGAAAACAAACATTGTTAAAGTGTGGTCTGGCTTTGGCCAGATCACACCACAATTTAGAAACGGGTGGGCAATGTACAGGAGGACTTCTGCAAGAAAAAGTTCTGTTGTTTGTTGCTTATGTTTTTCACGTGAATCTATAAGAGTATTTTGGTTTGTTTTACAGAGGTGATATGATACGTATCATGAATAGAATAGGGAAGGGCAGCGACATAAATATTCCCAGCGGCGGTATTCGCTCTGTGGTGGCGCGCTAATTTCTAACAAACGCATCACTAACAGAGGTACTCCATGAAATTATCAAAAACATACGAACCAGGTAACTACGAGGGCAAAATCTACAAGCTGTGGGAAGAGCAGGGGGCGTTTACTCCTGAGCATAGAGGCAGCGATCAAAGTTTTAGCATCGTCGTGCCACCACCCAATGCCAACGGTAACCTACACATGGGCCATGGTTTGACGCTCGCCATTGAGGATATTGCTGTGCGGTATCACCGTATGAAAGGGGAGGCTAGCCTGCTGTTACCGGGAGCAGATCATGCCGGGTTCGAAACCCAAGTAGTCTACGAAAAACAGCTAGCCGCAGAAGGGAAGAGTCGTTTCGACTTCAGCAGGGAAGAGTTATATAAACGTATCTGGGACTTCGTGGCTGAAAACAAAGGCAACTACCAGACGCAGTTCCGTAAGCTTGGTGCCAGTGTGGACTGGAATCGTTACGTCTATACCCTTGATGAAAAAATCGTCAAACGCGCCTATGCAACCTTTAAAAAAATGTGGGATGAAAAACTTATTTACAGAGGTGAGCGACTCGTAAACTATTGCACCTTTCATCGCACCGGCTTTGCAGATATCGAGGTTGCTTATAAAGATGCAGTAGTTCCGCTGTACTACATGAAATATGGGCCTTTTGAACTCGCCACCACTCGTCCTGAAACCAAGTTTGGCGACACCGCCGTTGCCGTTCACCCCGAAGACAAACGATATAAAAAATGGGTAGGAAAGACCGTAACCATAGAGGGGGTTAATGGACCGTTTGAAGTCCGTGTGGTGGCTGACGATATGGTAGATCCGAACTTCGGTACAGGGGTCGTTAAGATCACACCCGCCCATTCTTTTGACGACTGGGAGGTTGCCCAACGACACAACCTGCAACCCGTGCGAGTGATTAATCATGACGGTACGTTAAATCATCGGACTGGTCGTTTTGAGGGCATGACGATTGAAGAGGGCCGCAAAGCAGTTGTCGAAGCAATGAAAGAGAAAGGATTGCTCCTAAAGGTAGATGAAAATTACCAGACCCGTATCGGTCATTGTTACAAATGTGGCACCGTCATCGAACCAATGTTGCTTGATCAATGGTTTATCAATATGAAACCACTAGCGGAACCAGCTATAAAAGCTCTCGAAAGCAAGCAAATAACGTTCTACCCTGCGGTTAAACGCACACAGCTCGTGCAATATCTTAAGGGTCTTAAAGACTGGAATATAAGCCGGCAAATTGCCTGGGGAATCCCCATTCCAGCTTTCCAAAATTTGGACGATTCCGATGACTGGATTTTTGATGAACGCGTCGACCAGGAAGAGCTTAAAATCGGCAACAAAACCTATCGCCGTGATCCAGATGTTTTTGACACATGGTTCTCTAGCTCGAGCTGGCCTTATGCCACGCTTGACTATCCTAATGGCGCTGATTTTGGTGAATTTTACCCCTTGAGTGTTATGGAAACTGCCGCCGACATTTTGTTTCCTTGGGTCTCACGCATGATTATGTTCGGCCTATATAACACCTCTCAGGTACCCTTTAGCACCGTTTATCTGCATGGACTTATTCAAGACGAGCATGGTCAAAAAATGAGCAAGAGCAAGGGCAATGTCATAAACCCCATGGAAAAAGTGGAACAATACGGTTCAGATGCGTTACGCATGGGAATCATATCTGGAGAGACTGCCGGTAGCAACCGACCATACGACGAAAGCAAGGTGATTGGGGCGCGAAACTTCGCAAATAAGCTGTGGAACATTGCCCGTTTCATTCAAGACATAAAAGGTGAAGAAGCAGCAATTAGTGAGCCCTGGCCAAACAGTCCTGCTGACAATTGGATATTGACTAATTTACAACATTTAACAGATCGTGTTTCGGTAGATTTGGATAATTATCGCTTTAGCGAGGCCTACGACAAACTTTACCATTTTGTATGGGACGACTTCGCCGACTGGTATATAGAATCCTCAAAAGCCACCCCCAATACCAGTATGTTGGAGTACGTGCTGACAGCGGTACTGAAGATCGCACATCCGTTCGCACCTTTTCTGACCGAAGCTATTTGGCAGGAGTTAGAATGGGCAAAAGGAATATTAGCTACACAATCCTGGCCAGAAGTCCCTGCTGCCGACAAAGCTCTAGCTAAGCAATTCGATGATGTTAAAACAATTGTTTCATCTTGTCGCCAATTACAGCGCGCTATGAAACTTAGTAAGCCAACACTATTACACCAGGAAGTAAAGTTCATGGAGGACAACGGCGCATTAATTAAGCAACTTGCAAGGCTTGGCGGCATCGAATTGCTCGAAGCGGGCAGGGAAGGGCTAAGCCTAACACAAACCAGCCGTAAAGTATGGCTCGAAGTCGATGCAGATGTCTTGCAACAATATCGTGGCAAGCTCGAAGTTGACCACAACCAGGTTAAACAGCTTATCAAAAGTCTCGAGAAGCGGCTCGATAATCACAGCTATTTTAAAAATGCACCCGTACACGTGGTTCAACAAACCCGTCGTCAATTATCGGAAGGCCGAGACCAAGCTGCACGACTCGAAGAAGAGCTCCGCAATCTGAAGTAACGGCTTGAAATTTCAGCAAAAGAAGATATGCTAAGTAACTATGAATAAAGTTAGCGGACTTGAAAACTCGACTCCTAGAGGAGATTCCTTGAGCACGATGCCGGAAGAGCTTTTAAGAGCAATGGTTATCGGTCTGGCTAAGGCTTTCGACATGCCGTTAACAGTGGTCAACCCCGTTCTTAACCCGCTAGCTATTCCTATCGGTGTCTTGCCCCCTGAGACCGACAGATCTGCAATGACAACCATTTATGACCACCGAGCAATGATTGCTCAACAGATCCCTCGCCGTACGACTGGAACTATTTAGTCGGGAACTATTTAGTCGGCAGGCTCCAAGGCAGCTCTGACACGCCCAGAGGACTCAAGCGGATCATAGTCGTTAAACCACATTACGTGCCAGCCTTGTTCTTGAGCAGGGATAAGATTGGCACGACTGTCGTCTACTAATAAGATTTCGTTAGCGGGTGTGTTCGCCCTTTTCCGAGCCTCTTCATAAATCTTGGGGTTAGGTTTGATCACTCCCACCCTTGAGGAATCAATAATGACACTGTAATCGACATTGGGCAGCAATTTATGTGCCAACATATCCTCAATAAAACCGCTGCCGATATTACTCATCAAACCAACATGATAATGTCGTGCTGCCCATATTAACAATTCGTGCATTTCTGGGATTGGATCAACAGCTTGCAAGTAGTACTCCTGCCAGTTTATCTTTGCTACGTGAAGATCCCGAGCGAATAGTTTGTTGAATTCATTCAATTTGAGCTTTCCGGTGCAAATGTCATCATTGTACTTCCAGAAAGACGTCTCAATAACGTCTGGAGATGCCCCTGTATCTTTGGCTATTGCGGTAAAAGCTCGGTGAAAAAAACGTACCAGACAACCGTTAATGTCAAAGTAGACAAAGCTGATCCCACTTTGCGACTTGCGTTTTCTGACTATTTTATTCGGGGAGAGGCCCACTAGCTCATCGAGTGAGATGCCAACCACAGCGGCAATGGTACGAATAGTGAATA
>CAZJME010000009.1:0-12990 GCA_964547235.1 uncultured Candidatus Saccharibacteria bacterium | reverse complement strand
GGTGCTTGTCGTTCTCTGTAGAAGTACGGTATACTAAGCACAACAGCTATAACCCAAAAAGGTCGATTATGGTCAGATACTATTACAGTTCGGCGAAAAAACCGCAGCTTAAAGAGCTCGACGAGCCAACTAGTGGAACGTGGCTACATGTGGAAGCGCCAAGCGCGACAGAATTGAGTATGTTGGTTAAAGAGTACAGTCTCGACCCCGACTTGCTAAATGACGGTATTGACCCTAACGAATCTCCGCGTATTGAGCACGATAAAGGTGCGGTCTATATTTTTACGCGCTTTTGTTTGCCGGCTGATGACCACGAAAGTACTGCACCGCTGTTGATTGTGTTTGTTCGTGACGTTGTAATTACCCTGAGTGCGCAACCATTTGCAAATCTAGACATTTTGCTTGCAGATGAAACGTCGGTCACTATAACAAGTAAGCGAGCTCAACTGATTCTGCAAATTTTGAGTGCTATAAATGCTGGCTACAAGCGGCGCATTAATCAGGTTGGACGGCGTATTCTTCAGGTTCGTAGTCGGTTAAACAAAGCACAGGTCGCTAATGAGGATTTTGTGACATTTATTGATCTAGAGGATGAGCTAAACGACTTCTTGCTTGTTTTAGAGCCTATGGACGGTGTACTTAATAACCTGCTTAAGGGGCGCTACATGCGTTTATACGAAGAAGATCGCGATCTCATTGAAGACTTATCGCTCGGGACGCAAGAGCTAACGCAACTGGCTTCGTCTCGCTTACGAACACTGCGTAACATTCGTGAAGCCTACAGCACTATAACTGCCAATAACCTGAACAGCGTATTTAAGCTCATGACTGCCGTTACTATCCTGTTTACTATCTTCACGGTTGTAACTGGGATATATAGTATGAACATTGTTTTGCCTGGTGCCCACAATCCACATGCGTTTTGGCTCATAATGGGCATTACCACCCTTTTGGTTGGCTGGTCGGCATGGTTGTTCCGCAAAGCTAAATGGCTATAAGAACAAATGACAGTAAAACACCGACATGTTCGGTATCACGCGTTACCTAAGCAACATCGTTTTGGTACGTGGTTTATGCGCAGCACAGCGATTGTCGCGTCGGTGGTTATTGGTGGATCGATATTTTTATGGCGGCACCTGGCGCACTCACCTGCTTTGCCGTCATCGCCCAGCAAACGCCAAGTTAACTCACGCGCCGTTAATGGAGCGACAGGACGATACATGTTTAACGGTACTATTTATTGGGCACGAGCTATCGAAAAGTGGGCTACCAGACAAGACGGTAGTATCGATTATGCACAGCCATTTAGTGGTTTAGACACCTTTCGTCGTGAGGCATACGACGCTTGGGTAGCCGATTTGGAGTGCCCTGTAACTGATAAATTAGTTCCGTACGACGAGCAGATAAGTAGCCTAGTGTTTAATTGTCGACCCTCTTTTTTACCATTCGCAACAAAATACTTCAATATCATCGACTTGGCCAATAATCATACCGATAACAAAGGTCGTGAAGGCCTGGAAGAAACGCGTCAAAGTTTACAGAAAGCAGGTGTGCAATATTTTGGCGATTATGATCCGGCACAGGTAAACAATACCTGCGAAGTCGTAGCCTTGCCGATCAAGGTAAAGGTAGGAGCCGTTAAGCAGGATGGCAAGTTGCCAGTAGCATTTTGTGCGTGGCACTATTTTTACCGACTGCCACAGCCTGGCGAAATTGAGCGAATGAAAGAATACGCCGCCATCATGCCCGTGTTTGCTTTTGTGCATATGGGTGCTGAGTATCATCCCAAGGCCGATGCTTTTCAACGTCAGGTCGCTGAAGAAGTTACAGCTAACGGCCCAGCATTTTTGATTATGAACAACCCGCATTGGGTACAGGACAGTGACGTAATAAATAACAAACTGGTGCTGTTTTCGACTGGAAATTTTATCTTTGACCAGCCGGGTGAGATAGAAACGACGCGTAGCGCTAGCTTGGATGTTACCATAAACGTCCAAGCGCAAGCCGGGCTTGACAAGTGGCTAAAACTGGGTGAAAGTTGTGGTGCCTATCATGATGATTGTTTGAAGCGTGCCGAAGAGCAGAAGCTCCCGCGATTAAAGTTAGGCTATTCGTTTGATATTGTAGCCGGTGATGCAACAGATAGAATTACAAAAAAAGGTAATGATGCGGTGCAGGCATGGATAAAGAATCGGCTTGATTGGCAAAATACCATTAATAAACTGCGCTGATTCAGCCGGCTTTCAGGTGTTGGGGTGTAGACTATTGTTATGAGAATACTGGTCGTTGAAGACGAGCTCAAACTTGGACAGGCCATAAAAAAAGGTCTCGAACAAGATGGCTACGCTGTTGATCTGGTTACAAATGCCGAAGATGGTCAGGCGTGGGCGGAAACCGAAGAGTACGACACTATTATCCTGGATCGTATGCTCCCCGGGGGCAAGGATGGTTTAGATATATGTCGTGCTTTGCGAGAGTCTGGCGACAAGACACCTATCCTGGTTTTAACGGCTTTGGGCGAGGTCAAAGATCGTGTCAGTGGATTGGATGGTGGTGCAGATGACTATCTTATGAAACCCTTTAGTTTTGATGAGCTGCTTGCTCGTCTGCGTGCCATTGCGCGAAGACCTGCACTCACTAGCCAGCCAAAAATAAAACTGGACAACTTGCTCATAGATGAAGCGAATAAACGGGTGACTTTTAACAAAGAAGAGGTTAATCTAAGTCGCAAAGAATTCGCACTCTTAACTTATTTGGCGCACCACGCCAACCAAGTTCTTAGTAAAGAACGGCTCATTCAGCATGTCTGGGACTTTGATGCAAATGTTTTGCCTAATACCGTAGAAGTATTTATACGTAGTTTGCGTCAAAAGCTGGCAGCTACGGGCGCTGAGGTGCCAATTGAGACGGTCAGAGGGTTCGGTTATAGGCTACGAGGCGCGAGCTGATGTTTAGATCTGCCGTCGTCAAGCTGACGGCGTGGTATGTTGGCGCACTATTGATTGTCTGCCTGTTGTTTAGTTTTCCTGCCTATAACATTGCAAGTCAACGTTTACGTAACGGTGCTGAACGTCAAACCGAAGTACTCCAGCGTTTATCCATTAGCTGGTCTCGTCCTAGCCTTGTTCCTCGCCTTGAAGAGGCACGAGAGAAACAACTGCAGCAAGACCGAAATGAATTGCTCAAGGATCTAATATTGTATAACGCTTTAATTTTGATTGTTGGCGCCGGCGCTAGCTATTGGTTCGCCCGGCACACCTTACGGCCGATTGAAGAAACGCATAAAGCACAAACGCGCTTTACGGCCGATGCAAGCCATGAGCTTCGTACGCCATTGGCCACAATGCAGGCCGAGATTGACGTAGCATTACGAGACAAAAAACTTACGTTGCCAGAGGCTCGCAATATTCTTAAAAGTAATCTAGAAGAAATTGGTCGCTTACAGCAGCTGAGTGAGCAGTTGTTGAATCTGACTCGACTACAAGCCAATCGCAGCGATTTCAGAAATGTTAATCTCTCTCGGCTAATTTATGACAAGATTGAACAACTTCAAAAAACCTTTAAGCATACTATTGCCCTCTCGGCACCCAAAAGGCTCGTCGTCCATGGTGATGCGGCGCTCTTAAAACAGGTTATTGATATTATCGTTACTAACGCAATAAATTATGCCGATCAGGCAGATCCGCAGGTTTCAGTGAAACTTGAGCAAGCCAAGGGGGATGCACGAATAGTTGTATCTAACACCGGCCCAGGCATAGAAGAACAAGACCTAGCCAGAATATTCGAACGTTTTTATCGGGGGAAAAACGCCACAAAGCAAGGTGTCCCCGGGCATGGTATAGGCTTATCTTTAGCAAAGCAAATTATCGACTTGCACGGCGGCAGTATTGCTGCCCAGTCTCAAAAGAATAAGGAAACGACTTTTATAATCCTTTTGCCCGCTACAACAACTACCTGAGTATATTTATTGCTCTTCCGGCAATAAGTGCGACTGTTAAAAGAGAAACAAGCGCTTGTGCAAGCATCAAAACTTTGGCGCGTCTTGTTAGCGGCATGGTGTCGGTGGGGCTGAAGGCGGTGGCGTTCGTGCTAGAGACATAGACGTAGTCAATAAACGTCGGGTTCCAATGCTTGTGTTTTTCTCCATGAAGGGCATCTTGTGGGAACAAAAAGTCACGAGTATCGTTGTGGGGCGAGCGTCGCTTGCCAGGACCTCCTCCGTCCATTTCCCAATATAGCATTGCAAAAACAATGATGTTGGTTAGGTAAATATTTATGGCTGCTAGGATCAGGTCATGCCCATTAAATGTGCCACCATTCAACATTGCTCCAAGCACACGCAAAAGCGAGTAAAGGTTGGTAAAACCAATGCTAGCTATCAATAAGAACACGTTCAGGCGACGACTAGGAGATTCGAATACGTCTTTGCGTGGTGTTGTTATTGACAGCGATACTAAGGCAAGCAACGATATTGCCGTAAGTGCGACCCGTGAGCTTGCCAAAAAAATATCCGGCAAGAAAAACTGCAGCAATATTGCTACGACCAGAGTAACCTGAACATGCCAAACCGGATCAATTTCGTGATGACGATTAGGAAAAAGTTTCACGAGTCCATTGTACAAGCACTGAGCAAGTTTAGCGAGCTTTTAGCCTTTGTCGATTTGCGAGTTCTGTGTCGCGCTCATCTTCGATTTCTTGGCCGATTATCTCTTCGACAACATCCTCGATAGTAACGACTCCCACAAAAACACCATCCTTGGTTACTGGCATCAGATGCGTGCGGGCTGCGATAAAGCGACGGAAAATCGTATCCAAAGCAGTCATCTGCCCTACCGTATGGGTTCGGTGCATCGGTAAATTTTTAAGGGGAATAGCTTGCTCGTCGAAGTCAATGTCTACCAAGTCTTTCATGAGGAGCAAACCGTAACATTCTGTGAGCTGTTTGTTGAAAATCGGCATTCGGCTAAAATTACGATCTTTAATTTCATCGATTTTCTGTGCGTCAATGATCTCGTCAAGCGCGAGCCAGTATGTCTTTTTTATCGGTGTCATTATGTCTCGAACGTGTTTTTCACTGAGTTTGAGAGCGCCTCGTATTATCTCAACCTCGCTCTCATCGAGTTCGCTTTTGCCATGGCCAGTATGCTCGGCAATTATAAGACCTAACTCGTGCCGCGTATGAAGTCGCCTTGGCTGGTGTGCAAAAAGTTTATCCAGCAGCAGCTGTAGTGGCTTTGACAATGGATACGTAAGCAAGATCATCGCTTTAAGTGCGGGCGTTAGCTTGGCAGTAATTTTGAGTGAGTGGCGCATAAAAAAAGCTTGCGGAAAAATCTCGCCAAAAATAACAATGAGCAGGGTGCTAATTAACCCCGCCATAAAACCTTCTAAACGACTCTCCAGAACAAGCGATGTGGCCGAGACGACTGCGACATTGGTAAACAATAGACTAACCAATGCAAGATGATTTTTCTTTCTTATCGGCAGCACCTTTTTAGCTGCTTTGTCTCCGAGCATTGCTTTACGTTTTAAATCTGCTAGATCAAGCGACATGAGTGACAGATTAAGCCCGGAACATATAGCCGAAACGCCTATAAGGAGTAGCGATACGATGATCAAAGAGTAAATACTCATGTATGAATGCTAGTATAGCAAACTTACAGCGTTGTGCTCGCTATTGTCAGTTTACCGATTTAGCATCTCTACTGACGCTCTGTTTAAGCTGTTTGGTCGCTAGTCGGTCTTTTACGTGGAATACTAAACTGACCAGGAAAAGGATACCCAGGAACACCACATAGACGGATCGGTCGAGAGCATTAGCGGCAATAATTGTTTGGTGGTCTAGGTGGTGTAAGCGTTCCGTAAACAGGATAAAAGACTCGCGAAAGCCAATAGCTCCTGGTGTTATTGCGACGAACAAGGAATAATTTGCCGCGCCAGTATAACTGAGAACTTGCCCGAAACTTATCGTCGAATTAAGGGTGTGAAGTTCAACTCCAAAAATGACGGCGACTGTAGAAATAAGCAGTATAGTTCCGAAAAGTAGTACAAAGTTACCACGAATATTTTCCAGCCCAACATACTGCTTGCCAATGGTCGTTTGGTTGGCGGCTAAGGCTGCAACTACACCACCGACAAGCACGACGCTACCAAGCTGCCATAGGCCACCGCCAAACAACATAAACAGCATGTTAACATAGGCAAACATTGCATAATATTTCAAGCTGACCAGTCCATACTTCTTTAAACTGATCTGATGTTTTTTCTTGAGGTAGACAGCGCGAAAACCAGGCCCGCTTTGTAGCGGGCCAAAGAAGTTAATTATTGCCGTATAGATTGCCAGTAGAAACCCTTCACGTGTTTTTATTTTGACGTCAGACAACTGAACCGTTGCTAATAAAATTATTACAAGTGGAATCAGCGTCAAAATGTATAGACCAATTAGTAGCAGTATTGTCGAGGAGTCAACTTGCGAAAGTTTATGCCACACCTCACTGTGGCTCGATAAATACCAACCAAAAAAACTAACTACTCCAGCCACGATAACAAGGGCGGCATAACGTTTCAGCGCTTTCATATAGACATTGTAGCGTAAACCTTCAGCAATTCTTTAGCTCACCAAGTATAATTAAACGATATGGCAAAACGCTCTCAGGAAAAACCCGTTAGCAGCTGGGCGACTCGTTTGTCTTCGTGCTTTGCGAGTCGAACTTTTTTCTACTTGTCGCTTGGTTTTTTTATCTTTGGAGCGCTATGGATCGCTCTCTCGAGCCGTTATCCCATGGCAGCCGATGAAGACTTTCATCTTGGTCTAATCAAGCTCTATGCTCATCAGTGGAATCCATTTTGGTCTCATCAACCGCCAGAAGCGGCGGCCTTCGGAGCAGTTACGCGGGATCCTTCTTACCTATATCACTATCTTTTAGCGATAGTGTACCGTGGATTGAGCCATTTAGTTCATGGAGAGATCAGTCAGGTCATAATTCTTCGTTGTATAAATATCGCGCTGTTTTCGTCGGGCCTGGTTATTTTACGCCGCACATTTATCAAGTTTACTACTTTTGGCAGGGCACGGATTCAGGTTGTACTGGCCATGATGTTACTCATTCCTATGGTCAGTCAAGTCGCTGGGCAGATTAACTACGACAACCTTTTCTTTTTGGTCTTTTCCGTTACGCTCTATCGCCTGTTGCTATTTTGCAGCGAACTAAACAGAAAAAAAGTAAGCGCAATAGGTACCTTTTGGCTATTTGCATTATTCGTATTCGGCAGCTTGGTGAAGTATTCATTTTTGCCGATAGTATTAGCCGCTGTCATCTTTCTGCTCTGGCAAATTAGTAAGATCGGTTGGGTAGAGTTCTACCAGGCATGGCTGGCTTGTTTGAAACAACTAAAGTTGTGGCAGCGGCTTCTATTGGGTGCCGGCATCGTATTTTTGTCGATCTTGTGGTTGCAACGATATGGACTCAATATGCTTTGGTATCATACGCCAACACCCGAGTGTGATCAGGTGATTGATATGAAATCCTGCTTTGCCTACGGCCCCTGGCGGCGCAACTACGTTTTTGTCGGCCTGCGTGACCCGCATCTCGACACAAATATCTTACGCTACGGTTGGTCGTGGGTGGGACACGTGTTCTACAGTTCCTACTACGTACTCAACGGGCCATTTAGTAATTATCAAGTTGGCAGTGTTCTACTGTTGCCCTTTGCTCTTGTTCAGACTTTGGCAGCTATTTCGCTAGCCTTTGTTGTTTTGACTTTTGCCCGACTATGGCGACAACCGATCACAAAGCTGTTACTGCTTTTATGCTTTTGTTACATGGGCGCACTATTTACGTTGAACTACATAGATTTTCTGCATGTTGGTCAACGAGTTGCCGTACAAGGACGTTATTTCATCCCGATGTTCTTTCCGTTGTTACTAATCACTTCTGTGGCTTGGGGTAATATCATCCGCGCACCAAAACACCGTACGGTACTTGCTAGTATTGTGTTGCTATTGTTGTTGCAAGGTGGTGGCTTTCTGACCTATGTACTTAAAACAGATGCTTCGTGGTACTGGCAGACGTCGCCCATGACGACAGCAAATCACTATATGCGAAATGTCGTAAAACCGTTGGTTTGGGAAAAATCAACGATCGAACCGTAGGTGCTTAAGATGCTCGAGCGAATCTTCCTGTAGTATACGGTTGATCCGGATAAGGTCCGCCACAATGCCGAGTGTGAATGACAGAAAAGCGCCGCTCATTAGGACAACGCCAACGAGCAACGATTGAATATGATTACCGTGCTCGTGCTGAACGGTAAAATATAGATAACGGCCAAAAGGTACTAATCCACCAATCGTCAGTAGTAAACCGACATTGAAGAAAAGTACGTATGGACGGTACATGACGAAAGCGCGAATTATAGAAATGGTCGTTTTACTGATGTGCTCCCAATTGGATTTAAAAAGTCGCGACTCCCGCAGCTTGGGATTAACCTCAATCGGCACGCTGGTAATAGCCAGTTTTTTATTACCTGCCTGAATAATAGTTTCGGTGGTATAGCTAAAACGAGTAATGGTATTAAGAGCCATGAGTGAGCTGCGGGAATAAGCACGAAAGCCGCTGACCGCATCTGGTATCTGTGTACCAGCTACTTTGTTTACTACAGAAGTACCAAGCCGTTGCAAACGTTTTTTTATGGGAGAGAAGTGCTCAATTTTGTGGGTCTGTCGGTCGGCGATAACAATATCGGCTTCTTGTTTGAGAATTGGTTGCACGAGGTCGGCAATCTTCTCCTGTGGATATTGGTTATCTCCATCAGTATTAACCACTATGTCAGCACCAAGTTCTAGTGCCGCATTTACTCCATCATGAAACGTACGAGCTAGCCCTTGGTTGGTGCGATGACGAACAAAATGCTTAACCCCATGATCTTTAGCAACCTGAACGGTTTCATCCGTAGAGCCGTCGTCAATGATTAAAATGATCACCTCGTCAATACCGTGGATCTTTTTTGGTATGGACGAAAGTACCAACGGTAAAGTTTTTGCTTCGTTCAGGCAAGGTATTTGGATAACTAGTTTCATTAGGACCTCACGTACAGTGTACTATAAATTGGCTGAGTAGCCTCTGAGGGCGGCGACGGTTCGGTTCATGTTATGCTGCTCCTCTGCTGCGCGCGCAGTGGGCCACCACAATCAAGGCACAGATTTTAACAATAAGCTACGAGAAAATCGAAAATTCCTCGGCAATTTCGGGCTTAGCCTTACATGCGTCCTTGGCGGTTTTTTTATGACTTTGGGTTATCTATGTTCGCAGAGTACGGTAAAATATAAGCGTGCTTACAAAAGATATTACTGGTGGTACGGTTCATGATGTGCCAGCAGACTTGCAAAAGGCGCTAGCTGCAGAACCCAAAGCGCTCACAACTTGGCAAGGTCTGACTCCCCTGGCTCGTAATGAATGGATTTGCTGGGTGATTACCGTAAAACAAGAGTTGACCAGAAAAAATCACATCAAAAGAGCCGTTGCTGAGCTGCTGGGCGGTAAGCGCCGTCCTTGTTGCTGGATGGGTTGCGTTCATCGTACCGACAAGAAGATAAGCCCTTCTGTTCGTTGGGTGCTTAGTAGACAAACCAAAGCAAAATAGCTAACCAGCAACACTCACAGTAGGAGTATGCCCAAACGTATCTGTTAGCAAACTGTCTTTGGCGAAGAGGCGGCAATTAACAACCACCGGCTTGCAATCTACTATTAACCCACTCGTGCCACAGTGTTGCGGCCTCACGATGAACTTATTAGCTTGGATCTTGTGATGATCCTGTGGTCGTAGAGTTTGGTGGCTTTGTCGTAACGGCCACCGCACGTGATGAGGTTGAGTTGGCTAGTTATATCGGCTTCTTGGCTCATTAACACTGGTATTGTCCGTTCTAACGGGACTGACTCCACGTTAACTACGCTGTAATTCAGCACCTTTCCACTCGCAAGCGTCACGGTAAATTTGTCATTTGTCTTTAGCTTACTGAGATGCTCAAAAATGCCATCTACCTTATAGCGGCCACTGATGTGTCCATCGATTATGCTTAGTCCGGTCTCACCGGGCGGCTTGCTCTTTATGTACCAGCCAGCAACGTAAATGTTATCCGGCGCGCTGATAGCGTTTTTTGGGTCAACTCCAACCGTCTCTATGCAGCCTGATGCTCCAATGCTCGGCAGGCTTATTCGCACAGGGTACTTGTCTTCCTTGCTGTCGGTGGCACAGCTTTTGGGCTTTGTTTCGCTAGGTTTTTCTGAAGAATGGGTCACGACTGCTGCAGTAACCTGAGAACTCGGTTCATGAGTCACGTGGTACTTGTCAAATATACCCAGACCACCGTAGGCAATCAGACCAATGGCGCTCGCAACCAAGACCAAAACCAATGAAGCACGCCAAACTTTCAGATTAGAAGTTCGTTTTTTAGCGAACCATGAATGCATATAGTTTTCGGCGAAACGCTATTACTGACGTGAGCATGGTTACGCCCATTACGGAGAAGATGATGTCTTTGGTAGTGCTTCTGTGGTTAAATCCTGTATTTGGCGCAGATGGTGAGCTCAGGGTGCCGCCCAGTGAAGTTAGCGTGACTGATGTTGCACTATAGTTGATGCGGAATTTTAGTCCATTGGCTGTAACAGTTGCACCGTCAGGCAGGCCATTAAATGTGCCCGAGACCGAGCTGGCTGTGATGATCGTAAAGACTGTGCCGTCTGCTGGTGTGTAGGATGGTACGAGGGAGAGTGCTGCCCCACCAAGAGTTACAGTTCCTGAAGCAATCAGCTGGTCGTATTGCGTGCCGGCAGTGGAGCCAGCAATGTCTTGCTGGAATGTCGAACCGCTGTTTAGTGTCAATGAAGCTACATGGAGTGTGCCGGGGCTGTGTCCAGGCGCAATAGATCCAGATGTTAAGGTAACATCACCAACTGTCCCAACACCCTTTAGTACTCCGCCAGCAACTGTTAAGTCACCACCGGTTGTGGTGCGGATATTGCCATTGACTACTAAAGTGCCCTCACTAACCAAGAAGCTAATGTTGTCCGGTAATGCTTGATAGTCACCATTAAGGGTTAGTGTGCCGCTGCCCCGTTTTTCATAGGTAGAGCTATTACCAGCCGAATAGAACTCACCACTGAAGGTCGTGTCGCTATCTTGGTCGATTATTAGCTTGTCGCCATCATTGGTTAACTCAACGGTTCCACCTGTTCCTGTTAGGCCGCCGATAACCTCATTGTTGGCGCCAAGCATTAACGTATTTTGGTCACCACCCATAGTGAGTACTCCTGCGTCGTTCATCACACCAGCCAAGAGGAAGTGTACCGCCGACTGATTGGTTGATGGATCTGTAGTGTTAATGGTCAAATTGTGAGGA
Source organism: uncultured Candidatus Saccharibacteria bacterium (assembly GCA_964547235.1). Taxonomy (GTDB): domain Bacteria; phylum Patescibacteriota; class Saccharimonadia; order Saccharimonadales; family AWTP1-31; genus CAZHBD01. Next base: position 1,595 of record CAZJME010000009.1, on the reverse strand, counting down.
ATGGCATCGACTTTCTGGAAGTAGACTACTCCACCACCAACGATAGTATCGCCAGAGTATGAATTCGTACCACTGCCTGCTACCGTGAGGACACCTGGGGTGCTGGAGTTCCACTTACCAACAAGTGTTAGGTCACCAGTACCGCTGATGGTATTCATAAATACGATAGCGCTATTAACTATCGGGTTCGAAACCTTTGTATCACCGGTAAGCGTGACTTGACCAGCTAAGTCTACAGCCGATGCCGCTGAGTTAAGTATTGCTCCTGCGTCACCCTCGCCTGTGCCTTCTACGGTAATTGGTTCAGGTATACTAAATGAGCCCGGTCCCGCAATATCTATATTAAGCATGTCTCCGTTGCCAATGTAGGTTCCGTTACCTGAAGCACCTAAACCATTGACGTTGGTAACGCTTATTGTGGCTGCGCCTGATGTTGCGGTAGTGATTCCGGTGTAGGTGTTGTTGCCAGCCAGCACCGTCGTACTTGCGAATGTGATAACACCGTAGCTACCGGATATAACTCCGTTAAATATGGTAACACCGGTGCGGTCAATACCAGATACTTCGAGGTTTGCACTCGCCAGGTTTACGTTACCGTTGACAGTTAGAGTCTTACCGGAAGTAAATGAACCGTAGAATAGCTGGTCATTTACTGTGGTATTGCCGCTGAGGGTGACATTTTCGTAGGTGTAAATGGCCGAAACGTTAGATGTTGAGCCGGAAGTTTCAATGTCGTTACTATAGGTCGCGGCTGTTCTTAGGTGAACTATCCCGCCCCCCGCATATATATGATTAGCGTTATTTCCAAAACAGGTTGCCGATCGACACTCAAACTTGGCATTAGATTCTGCGCCTACATCAGTGGCTGTAAAGGTGTTACTCGCCCCACGAACGATAGCCGTCGCGCCATTGACGGCGATAAATTGGCTCTGTGCGGCGCCAGTGACATTGCCGACAAAATCAACTGTTCCGTCCCAGCCTGTACCGCCAACATTTACTTCGCCACTAGGTAACGCAAAATTTGAAGTTCCATTTACCGTTAAAGTAGTGCCTGTGTCCGAAAACAAGAATACATTAGACCCAGTATATGTAACATTATTGTCGATCGTTGCCGATTGCGATACCTGAAGAGCTCCAGAATCTGTAATAGTGAAATCATTGCCACCAAGTGTATAGCCGCTGCCTGTAACCTCTATATGATTTAATGTTAGCGAACTAATGTCATTATTGGTGGTTTTATTTGAGGCCGATTCAGGGAATATCAGGGTGTCGCCATTCTCTGGCACATTGCTGTTGTCGCAGCCAGTCCAGTTACCACCGTTGCTCCAGTTAGCGTTTGTTGCACCGGTCCAAGTACAAGTATCTACAACCGCAGCGGCATGCTTTGAGCTCATTATTGCAAGTAGTCCAACCGATGAGACCAGTGTTAATGCAAATAGAATTATGCGAATTTATTTAATATGATACATCACCCCTAGGTACCCCTTATATTACAATCTAGGTAAAATTATAAGCACTATTATTATAAAATCAACAATTTCGCATTAGCTCATAAAGAAAGTTACCCATTCCGCACTGGTTAGCTCATAATTCGG
>CAZJME010000008.1:0-13657 GCA_964547235.1 uncultured Candidatus Saccharibacteria bacterium | reverse complement strand
CAGATCGCTCGTTGAGTAAGCCGGTTCTGCTCCTTTTCCCTAGGAGAAAGAGTAGAGAAGTGGGTTTTGGCTCATTACATAGCATTGCATAATTGGCTAGTTTTTGGTGCAACTAAGCACCCATTTACCTTACATTTACAATTACAATTCACACCATATAATGGACACCGTTAGAGCCAGCCTATGATTGACTGGGAATAGTGCCGGTTCGCGTTAGCGGACTCGAATTTATTTCGGAAGGCACGACGAGAAACCCCACCGGGGCGTCTCATGTCTGATCGGTGCCCATGGCGCGAGGGAAACACCTGTTCCCATGCCGAACACAGAAGTTAAGCCTCGTAGCGGTTACAATACTTGGGTCATCAAGCCCTGGGAAAATAGCACGGTGCCGAATTATAGAAATACCAGCCTAAGCGGCTGGTTTTTCTTTTGTGTTGGAATTTTCACTACAAATACTACACAGAACTAGCCTTTAGCAAGACCTGCCAAGCGGTCATTAGATATATATCCTGTAGTTGATCTTTCTGCCAGCCTCAGGTGGCAAGAGATTCATTAGCTCTCTTTTTCAAAAATAACGTTGTGTTTATTACCTTGAAAACAAGCTATTCTGAGTCAGAATGAAAGCATGAAGGTCACAAATATATTGCTATGGGTTCAAGAAAACAAGCTTAGTGAGAAATTCTATAAAAAACTTGGGTTCACAATAACGGCTTCGACGCCAGGATACTCTGAGGTTAAGCTCGGAAACTTTGAGATTGTGCTCGTCAATATGCGAGATGACGATGAGTTTGCAGGCGACTCATTGAGTGGCGATAAGGGCAGGGGGATGTATGTCTATATTTACGTTGATGACGTCGATGCTGAGTATGATCGACAAATTAAACTGGGGCTAAGACCAGCCACGAGCCCGCGTGATTGGGAGTGGGGAAACCGTGAGTTTGTCCTCAAAGATCCCGATGGCTATAAACTGTGCTTTTGGCATGAGCGCCAAGCATAACTAGGGGCTCACACTCGGTAAGCGTTTCTTAGCATCATTACTCTGTAAAAAGCTTTCGCTATAGTGGATATTGCGGACGAGTTCTTTCTTCTCGAGATCGACAAAACCACCAATAAAAGCACGCGGCACAATCTGTTGCCCTAATGGAGTAAAGTCGATGAAGTGATTTAACCACTGACGAGTTAGAGTGAGATATATCTCCTCGGCAGCGTAAGCATCATTAGGTGCGCGACTGGCTTGCAAGTTGCTAATCTCACGGTAGCGTCCGGGCGAATCAGGGAAAACGATCAGCATAACGCAACTAGTCCAACCAGATTCGATCCGCTTACGGGTAGCAAGGAGATTGATATTGGTCAGAGTGACTGAGTCGGGATCTCCGGCTTGCTGGTATCTGAGTGTGCCGTCGTGATTTGCGCTTAACAAAGGTATAAAAATGCTTTGCAATTCTGTGGCACCCAAGTCGGTACCAAAAGGAATCCCCGTTTCTAGATATTTTTCTGCAGAAGGTCGGTCGGCGTAACTGATAAGTCGAAGGCCCGGGGCCTTACCATCGGCGAGAAGTCGAAGCTTTTTGCCATTGCTGATTGCTTTAACATCACGGCTTCGGACTTTTGTTTCATTTAGTTCGGGCACAGTATTAGTATAATCTATTGACATTAGCGGGAAGTAGTGATATCATAAGCGTAATTCTGAAAGGAATAGAGGGCTCCAGTTTGACTGGGGCTTTTTCTTTCCCTTAGGGAGGCTACAGGTGGGGCACGTAAACTTTAAAGGGAGGCCTATCGATGGCTGGAACTAAGCAAGGCGGCAAAGCTGCTGCTTCTACAAACAAGAATAAATACGGCGCAGATTTCTACGCTCGTATCGGTGCCATGGGTGGCAAAAAAGGTCGCACTGGTGGCTTTTATGCTAACCGCGAGCTTGCTCGTATCGCTGGCGCCAAGGGCGGCCGTATTAGCCGTCGTACTAAGCGCGCTGCCTAATCATAAGTCTTAGGTTAGTACGTCATAAAATCACCGTTCACTACTGGCGGTACTGGCGGTGATTTTATATTGCCTCGAAGTAGGTTTGACGTAACGACTGTTAGCAAAAATATCATTCTAGCCTAGCTTGCGCTGGTGTTGATAAAAGGCAGTGGTTGCTACCTTTGTTTCTATGTAGCCGGCGTTTATAGCCAAATGACCGTGGCTCTGTTGATAAAAGCTAATAACTAGTTACGTTCTTGAGCATTACTTACTAGAGCTCGAACGAGTGCGACGATAGGGGCGGCATAAACGCGAAGCTGATACTTGCCAAGTGCAATCGCAGTTAAGGCAATGATACGTCTTGGCGTCGGACTGCAGCCCACAACTCGTACAGGTGGGACAGGTACTTCGTTGATACAGCCAATCGCGGTATGTATCGAGGCAATCTTGGATGTGGTCTTCAGATATCGACAGGCCATATGTTTGGGCCAAGATCCTGGCTTTCGCCCAGGCGGCAACCTCAAATTCGAGTAATTCAAAATCAGAGCTAAAGCTTTGATGTCCCAACGTAGCATGACCAACTTCGTGCAATAAGGACCATAAACCCATGACGTCTTCAAGAGCTTTCTCGGAATAGTGGACGAGCTGTTTTCTTGGTGACCAGTAGAAACTATCACTGGCCTGGAATGTAACCTGTGGGAACTGTGCACAAAGGGTCGGTAACAGGCTATCCATTAGACGCATCTTTGGCTAATTGGTAACAACCATAAACAACTGCTTCTTCTGGGTATCTTGCCTGTCTAATCGGGGGTATGGGGACGAGTGGCAGGGAGTATTTGTCGAGTTCTTTTTGTAAGGGCTTCTTGAACTTATCAAAGTGAGTACCAACCCCTCCACCAAGTATTATTACCTCTGGTTGAATTATAGCAATAAGGTCAATAAGTCCAACCGCAATATTTTTAGCAATAGTTTTCCATATTTGCGGATCGGTAATCTCGCTAGCCCGCTTGCCGTAGGCTGCGACTATTGCTTTTCCAGACGCAAAATCTTGCCATTTCTCCAGCTTGCCATTATGCTCGAGCCGCATATGGCCACTTTCACTGTCAGCAAGATCAAGATCTATTTTACCATCCACGATAAGTCCTGCGCTGATACCAGTGCTAATAGTCACGTAGAGTACTCGTTTAAACTCTTTTATGATAAGTCTTCCCTCTGACAAGGCTGCTAGCTTTGCATCATTTTCTATAATGACAGGACAGCCTATTATTCTTTCCGCATCGTCACGGATAGGTACGTTTCGCCAACTACGGTTACCAAAGGCAATGCCAATCCCTCGTTTTCTGTCTAACCTCCCAGGAACGGCGATAACTGCTCTTTGGAAATCCTGTTGTTTCAGTCCCTTTACTCCTTGTTTGAGGTCGTCCATCAGCTCTTCGTATCGCTCTCGGGTTGCGAATTTGAGCTGTTCAGTAATCTTGCCATCGTTTGTCATGCTCGCAAGTAGCACCTTAGTCGCCCCAATATCAATCGCTAAATACATATTTTTAGTATAGATGAAATATAGCTTGTAACAAAAATTATAGAAGATAACGGGTAATAGTGAGTGAGCACGGTTGCTAACAGGTGTGCAACAGTGTATAATCTTAGGGAAATCTGATCGGATCATCAGCTTACGAGTTGCCGCAGAATAAGGAGGCATGAAAAACATGTCAAAATCAGCTATAACTATGGATGACTTGCTGGCGTCCACCGATATAAAGCATCTTAAAAGTGGCGAAGTAGTCGAAGGCACTATTACTTCGGTGCGTAAGAACGAGGTTTGGGTCGACCTAGGAGCGAGCGGCATTGGTGTGGTTATGCGTCGTGAAATAGGCCATGGCCAGAAACTTGAACCAGGCGAAAAGGTGACTACCAGTGTAGTAGACCCTGAAATGGAAGAGGGCTATGCGCTACTCAGTATGAAGCGTGCTGCTAAAGATCGTGGCTGGGATGAATTGCAGCGTGTCTTTGAAGCGGGTGAGATAATTGAGGTTAGTCCGTACGATGCAAACCGCGGCGGTTTACTTGTGGAGCTTGAAGGTATCAGGGGCTTTTTGCCAGTTAGCCAGCTGGCGGCTGGGCACTACCCTCGGGTTTCAGGCACCGATAAGGATGAAATTCTGCAAAAACTGAACGCTCTTATAAACCAGGCAATTCGAGTTCGTATCCTCGATGTTAGTCGCAAAGACAACAAACTTATCTTTTCTGAAAAAGAGGCGATCAAAGATGATATGCAGGCTCGCTTGACCGAACTAAAAGTTGGTGACGTCGTCGAAGGTGTCGTTACTGGGGTTATCGACTTCGGTGCTTTCGTAAACGTTGATGGCATAGAAGGTCTGGTACATATCTCAGAAATTTCTTGGGAACGCGTCGAAGATCCGCGTAAGTATGTTAAGACTGGTCAAAAAGTTCAAGCCAAAATTATTGCCATTGATAAAGATCGTTTGAGTCTTAGCATTAAGCAAATGAGCGAAGATCCCTGGTTACAAGAAGTTAAGGCTTTCAAAAAGGGCGAGATGGTAGAGGGCAAAATTACCCGCATCACGCCATTTGGTGCTTTTGTACAGCTCAGCCCAAGTGTCGAGGCTCTCGTCCATGTATCCGAAATGAGTGATGATGATGGTGTCGACCCAGAAAAACTATTTCAGTTAAATGAAAAGAAGCAATTCAAAGTCATCGATATCGATACTGAAGCTCGCAAGATTGCATTGAGTCTAAAAGACACTAAATAAACTCATGTAGATAAGCCAACCAACCTGAAAGGAGGCCGATAGTGGAGAAACGAACCATCGAAATCGAAGACCAGATTACTGTCGGCGACCTGGCAGAGAAGTTAGCCATACCTGTAACTCGACTGATCGGCGAGCTAATGAAGAACGGCGTTATGGCGACCGTTAATGAGCGCATTGATGTTGATACTGCCCAAATCATTGTCGAAGAATTAGGCTTGGACGTAGCTCTTGCTAAGCAAGCAGCAGCACCCGTGGGAGCACCACGGGCGCGACGCACAAACCAGGAAGGTGAGGCGCGACCTCCAATTATCGCAGTCATGGGTCATGTTGACCACGGAAAGACTTCGCTGCTAGATGCAATCCGTGAGGCTGAGACTGCCAAGGGGGAAGTAGGTGGAATTACGCAACACATTTCAGCGTATCAAATTGAGCATAATGGCCGAGCTATAACCTTTCTTGATACGCCAGGCCACGAGGCCTTTGCGGCTTTGCGCGAGCATGGTGCACAACTAACCGATCTTGTCATCATTGTGGTGGCTGCCGATGATGGAATTAAACCCCAAACTATCGAGGCTATTCGTTTTGCTCGTACCGCTGGGGTAAAAATGATCGTGGCCATTAATAAGATTGATAAAGAGGGGGCCAATATACCTCAAATAAAACAACAACTTGCCGAGCAGGATTTGTTGGTAGAAGAATGGGGCGGCGATACCATTGTTCAGGAAGTCTCCGCCAAAACAAAACAAGGTGTGAACGAGTTGCTGGATATGATTTTGCTGGTAGCTGACGTCGAAGAGTTGAAGGCGCGAGTTGATGTACCGGCAAAAGGTTTAGTCATTGAGGCTCACCAAGAGAAGGGGCGAGGTCCGGTAGCTATTTGCTTGGTAGATGAAGGAATACTCAAAAGTGGCGATGCCATTGTAGCTGGTACAACATATGCTAAAATTCGTAATCTTGAATCACCAACAAAAAAAGTGCTCAGCGAGGCCCGTCCTTCAACGCCTGTCCTCATAACCGGGTTTAAACAGCTTCCTGAATTTGGTGATGAATTTGCTGTGGTAACCAGTGAAAAAGCTGCACGGGCTGCCGCCGAGGAAGCGGCGCACCAACGAAAATCAGGAAATAATCGACAAGATATCACAGGCGGCGAGCTTATTCGTTTAATAAATCGTAGTAATCAAGTCAACGAATTACCGGTCATTGTTAAGGCCGATGTGCAGGGTTCTCTTACTTCGGTTATCGATAGCCTTAAAACACTCGATAACGAAGAAGTTGCGGTTCGCATTGTTAGTAGCGGAGTTGGAGCGGTGAACGAAAGCGACATCCATTTGGCTCATACATCGGATGCTTTGATTTACGGTTTTAACGTTACACTTCCGACCAATGTGAAGCGACTAGCTAGTCGCGATAAAGTAACCATCCGTTTATATTCAATAATTTATGAACTCATTGATAATTGCCGTGAAGAGATGAGCACTTTACTCGCTCCTGAAGAGATTGAGCACGAATTAGGCCGGCTGCAAGTAAAAGGCGTCTTTAAAACAACTAAAACAGAGGTCATTTGTGGAGGCGAGGTGACGAGTGGTAAGTTGAGTTTACCGGCCTTCGCTCGTATTATGCGAGGGAAGGAACAGATTGCTGAAGCTCAGTTAACCAACTTGAAACGCGGTCCCCAAGATGCAAAAGAAGTGGTTGAGGGTGAATTGTGTGGCATGAATCTAGCGACTATCAGTAAAGTTCAGATTGAAGAAGGTGACGAAGTTATTATCTTTACGAAAGAAACCATAACTCGTAAGCTATAGGTAGCATCATGGAAGAACGACCGCGGCCAGAGGGGGAAAAAGAAAAAAGTGCCGACCAGCGGGCGGCAGAAGCACGTAAGCACAGAGTGCATCGCGCCATGCGTTCATGGCAGTCTCGTCACGAAGAACTTGAACGGCAAAAAGTAGAAGAAGATTCAGAGGACGATGAAAAGACTTTGGAAGAACGCGCGCAGGAGCGTCGTCGAGAAGTAGCACTAGATGTTCTTAAGCATCGTGAGCGGCGCAACGCTAAGGTTGCAAGTTCTTTGCACGGGGTCTTGGAGCAACAGTTCGAATCACCATCTGTTACCAATGATAATCCCGCGCATGAAGCAGTGCCGCTGGTAGATTCTTCCGTAGAGGATGCTGTTGAGCGTGATGCCGTCCATGAGGGAAGGGAGTCGCTGGCCAATTCTACGGAGGTGAGCATTGAGGAAAACGAAGCAAACTTGCCTGAAGAGGCTCTAGAGTTGCCTGCTGTTGCAACCTTTGAAACTGGTGATTTGCTTGAATCGCCAGAGGATAATGAGGAAGTTATCAGCTACAATTCTACAGGGCAGCGAGCAGGGGCTAGTTTATCACCTGTTTCTTCGGTGCACATACCCATGGGTGGAGTTCCTACGTTGGCTGGAGGTGGCGCTATGCTACCACCTCATGGAGGAACGGGAGGTGGCATCGGGTCGGGAGCTGGCGGTCATGGCGGAGGTGGCCACGGTGGCTACAGAGGAGGTGGTGTTACTGGTGGCGGAACGCCGCCGCCAGGCGGTCAGCCGCCCATCATCAATGTAGTGAATGGGCCCAATAACTACTACGCAACCCATAATCATAATATTGTAGAAAATCGCAACATACATCGCAGGACAATTGCAGGCCTCTTATTGGTTGACCTTATTGATTACGTGGCAACCCGGCGACGAGAGGGCAAGATTAAAAAAGAAAATGTACGTGAGCATGCAAAAACTCGTGAAGCGCTCGAAAAACAGCGAGTTAGCCACGAAGCTTTTGTGCACCAGACACATGATCAGCAAGCAGAGCTGGAGCGACAGGTGGCTCGCATACGTCAGCAGGCAGAGTCGGATCGTGCTAAAAGCATTGAGGTTCGGGATTCAACCGAGTCTCCCGTTGCTGATAGGTTGTCTTTAGACACAGAAGTAAAGCCACAGGTACAACCTCACGAAGTAGATGATAGAATCGAATACCAGCAAACAACTACCGCACACGAGATTGTGAAAAATAACGAATCGAGCGAACGACATATTCCGTCACAAGAAATGCTGCAAACTGCGCAAGAATCCGCAGCACTCAAAGAACAAAAGGATGCCATTGAGCGGTTGCGAGAATTGCAGGTCGAACGATCAACCATACAAGATACATCCTCGCTAGCAGGTGGTGGAGGAGGTGTAGGGCCAGTTGCTTCGGGGGGTGGAAGCACTCCTGTGGCCTCGGCAATGCACTCCTCTGCACAACGAACTGCTCAGCACGATCTGACAGCTATGCCTAACTTTACGCCCCATAAAACACAGGCAACATCGCCCATTCTCTGGATTTCAATAATTGTGATAATAATTTTCTTATTCATGGTCATTATTTTTGCAAGGTGATCTGCTATTATAATCTATAGGAGACATCCCTAAACATGTTTAAACTCGACGACAATCTACTACGAGAACTGGGCCTTGGTGCTATGCCGGCCCATGAAAAAAATCGCATGCTCAGCCATATTTACGAAACGCTTGAAATGCGCGTAGGAATGAAGTTAGCTGAGCAAATGACCAATGAACAATTGGATGAATTCGAAGCCTATATAAATCGTAATGACGAAGCGGGTGCTTTAAAATGGCTCGAAACCAATTTTCCAAATTATAAACAGGTGGTGGCCGATGAACTCGAAAAGTTAAAAACTGAAATTAAAGCAGCGGCCCCTCAGATCATGGCAGCTAGCCAACAGATGGCTCAGACAATGCCACAAGCATCACAGCAGCCGCAACCAAATTCTGTACCTGCCGAGCCGCAACAGCAATATCAACAGCCGCAATATCCGTATTCTCCGCAACAGCAACAGCCTCCGGTAACTCCTGTGCCACAACAATACCCTCAGCCACCACAAACTCCACCCTCGCAGCAGCCGCAAGACCAGAGTAATGATGCGTCCCGGCCTCCACAGCAACAGTATCCGAACGCTGCTTAGAGCTTATTGCCGTAACCGGCGAGAAAAGCAGCAATGTCCATTTCGTTTTTTCCAGCCGGTTTCAGGCGCTCAATAGCAAGAGAGCTGTCGCCGGCTCCGATAATTAGTTCCTGCTTGGTTTTTTCTATCTGGCCAGGCTTCAATTGTCGATTGTCTACATGTACTTTGGTAATGGCTACATCTTTACCGGCGAGTTGTGTTCGGCTGCCAGGCCACCCTAAAAAGGCGCGGACTTCACGCTCTAGTTGCTGGGCTGGTTTACGCCAGTCGATATCGCCATCCTCTTTTTTTATGAGAGCAGTATAGGTGGCTTCGGAGTCGTTTTGCTCGCTAGGTGGTAGTGAACCGTCAAGGATATTTGCCAGATTATTGGCAACAAGATCAGCCGCGAGTTGACCGAGCCTCTCAGCTAGTTCAAATTTTGTTTCGTTGCCATCGAGAGCTACCCGTTTCTGAATATATACTGGACCTGCATCCATTTTGCTGGCTATCTTCATTATTGATACGCCAGTATAATCCAGCCCTTGCAAAATAGCATTCTCAACAGGAGTGGGTCCGCGTAGTTTTGGGAGTAGTGAAGGGTGGACGTTTATAATACCATCAGGGAATAAATCGATAACAGACTGAGGAATAATTTTCCCAAACGCAACCAGCACCGCAGCATTTGTTTGATGGCGCTTTATTATCTCAATAAGTGGAACATTTTTGCTAAGCCGCAGCACAGGTATACCCAGGCTATGGGCAATCGGGTCAATCTCTAAATCTCTCTCTTGATGAGAAACGGAGTCCTGGTGACTGGTGATGACTGCCCCAACACGAAAGCCTGCGGCTGTCAGTGAACGAATAACGGGGGCCGAAGTGCTTGCGGCCGTGGCCAGACGCTCATTACCAAAGAATAGAATTGTTTTTGATATCTTTTTCATAATCGAGTGGAGTTAATTTTCCATCGGCTTGCAGTTTAAAGAAGCCATCTTGTTTGTCCTTGATATGGTCTACAAACAACTTACCGTGGGTGTGGTCGATTTCGTGCTGAAAAATACGAGCCAAAAACCCCTCGGCCTTAATGTTAACGGTGCGTCCTTGTAAGTTTAGGGCACGAACACGAACCTTAGTATGCCGTGGCACAAGACCGTAGACGTCTCGAATACTCAGGCAGCCTTCGTAGTCTTCTTCTAATTCACCTTCGAGTTTCGTGATCTCGGGGTTTATAAAAACATGGAAGGTGCGGTCTTTTTTATCCTCGAAATTACTGCGAATTATGACGACACGATAAAGCTGATCAATCTGCACTGCAGCCAGGGCGACGGCCAGTTCGTGGTCGCGACTGTCTTCCCAATCAAGAGTGGCGGTCTGCATGTCTTCGACTAGTTGTTGAACTACGTCGGTGATAATGCCCACTCGCTGGGATCGCTGGCGAAGTGAAGCATGTGGAAGGGTAATGATATTGTCTTTGGACACAGTCATGCCAGAGCAGTATAACAGATAAGCGCCCGCTTATTATAATGCTTTACAAAAGATCAGTAGGGTCAATATCGTGTATCCAATTAGGCGGTAGCTTATTGATGATCTGCAGCAGCGGTGCACGTGACTTGGCTTTTACAATGACCTGCCAGTGATACTTGTTTTGCGTTTTTTCGATAAATCGAGGCGCTGGACCCACTACTTGGACCGATAGCTGCATGGCCCGGATTTGGTCTACTAAGCGACTGGCTGCTTGTTTTGCAGACGCTTGGCTGGCACGAGCACACGATAGCTTTAAAAGTTGTGCAAATGGTGGGTAATTGAACGACTGCCGCTGCTTAATTTGTTGTTCATAAAATGTTGCCCAATCTCCTCTCAGTGCTGCTTGTAGAGTAAGGTTTTCGGGTTGCATAGTTTGAATCACCGCCGTCCCCGGGCGATGGCCCCGACCAACTCGACCAATAACCTGGTTAAGGAGTTGATATGTCCGCTCTTCCGCTGAAAAGTCAGGAAAGGACAAACTACCATCTGCGGCGATTACTCCCACGAGACTGAGCTTAGGCAGATCATGGCCCTTAATAAGCAGCTGAGTGCCTACTATGATGTCCACTTTGCCACTAGCTACATCTTGGTAGTTCTGCTCAAAACTTTCAGCTTTGAGATTGTCGCTATCAAATCGCTTAACAATCACTTCTGGAAAGTTATGATGTAAGCGTTCGACAAGAGCTTTGGTACCAATACTGCGATAAACAATGTCAGCATAGCCACACACTGGGCAACTTGTTGGCGGCGACTGGCGGAATCCACAAGTGTGGCACTGCAACAGATGTTTGTCGCCATGATAGGTAAGTGGTAGATCGCAGTTTGGACAAAGCGCTTGCCACCCGCACTGTCGACATAGCACAGCCCGTGCAGTTCCGCGGCGATTAAGAAAAAGTAGAGCTTGCTCACCCCGCGACAGTGTTTGCTCTAGATGGGATAGTAAGTTGTCAGAAAGGTATGGATCGCGGCTAAAATTGGCACGTTCTTTAAGCGAAACTATTTCGACTTTTACTGGGTGTTCGTGGCTGAGTGCTGATGCGGTGAGCCTAATGATAGGTGCTTGTTTTGCAGTTAGGACAAAATAATCAGCAACAGAGGGGGTGGCGGTACCAAGCAGTAGCTGCGCGTGGTGTAAAGACGCCAGTTTACCGGCCACGTGCATGGCTTGATAATGGGGGGATTGGTCTTGTTTGTATGCGCCGTCATGCGCTTCGTCGATGACAATAAGGCCTAGATGATTAAACGGTGAAAAGAGTGCCGATCTTGGGCCAATCACCACAAGCGGTCCATCAGTTTGCAGTATCTGGAGCCATGCTTCCCGTCGTTCTTTCTCTGTAAGGTTGGAGTGGATTACTACGACCGGGCTATCAAGGGACGCGGTGAATATCTTAACAAGAGGAGAGGTTAGTCCGATTTCCGGTGTCAGAATAAGTACTTGTTGTTTATTTTTTAGAACGCGACTTGCTTGCTCTAGATAAATACGTGTTTTGCCACTTCCCGTTACGCCGTGAAGCAGTATGGTGCCCGCGGGATGAGCCCGCAAGGTTTTTAGGGCACGTTGCTGATCTTGAGTTAGTGGCGGCAATGGCCTGCTGTTTGGTGCTGGTCGTTTAAGGGGTGGTGCATTATTTTGATCTCTAGTAAGTAAAGCTGAAGGTAGAAACTGTCCGACAATTATGCCGCTGGGGGCGGGATAATATCGCAGCATCCAATCTAGCAGCGCAAGATAGGTTGGCGGCGCAACAAGGTTAGGAAGGATTTGGTCAACTGGTTTAAGGGCAAACGAAGGCTTGGTAGTCTTTTTCACAACGATTCCAGTAACCTTTTTTCTTCGTAACGGGACAAAGACAATCTGACCAATATCTAATCTGTCAGAACTGCTATATGTCAACGGTAAAGTACCATGAAATGAATGACTTGCTACCAGTACCTCGTAATAGTACATACTGCCATTATAACTTTTATTGCTCTCTACTATTGAATTCAAATCAAAGTCTGGCTATACTGAGCTTACGTTGTTTGAATAACAATAAAAGCTTATGTTAGATGTGTTTATAACTTCTCGAGTCCGTCGCAAGATCATTGTGGTGTATGCTAAGTATCCCGACTTCAAGACACACGTACGGGGTCTGGCCAAGCTCATTAAAGAAGATGCCGGCAATATCCAGCGCGAACTTAAGCGGTTGGAAAAAATTGGCTTTTTGATCTCCGAAAAGCAAGGTAATACCAAGATTTATCACACCAATAAACACTTTGCCATTTTCAAGGAACTCCAAAGTATTGTGCTGAAATCACAACGTATGAATCAGAAGCGCCATTCTTCTCAGTAGGCTTGCAATATCTCCTCTGTTAGCGTATACTTCTGTTCTATGATTCAAGTTACAAGAAAAGATTCAAAAGAGTCGTTCGAAAACCTTCTTCGCCGCTTTAACCGTAAGGTGCAACAATCAGGCTTGCTGGCTAAAGCTAAACAAGAACAGTTTTTCGAGAAACCGCTCAGCAAGCGTGATCGTCGGGAAAAAGCAATTGTGCGGCGTGAGCGCAAAGCTGTTAAGCTTAAGAAAATTAAGCTCGGACAGCGCTAGTTTATTGTATCTTTTGCTACAATTTCATCTGTTAATGCTTTACCATCTGCTATACTAAACGTGATTCTATGACGAAAAAAGAACAGCTAGACAAAGATTTAAAGCAAGCCATGCTAGCTGGTGATAAAACACTCGTTACAATTTTGCGAGGACTCAAAAGTGTCATTTTGTATGCAGAAGTAGCAGAAGGCAAACGTGACGAGGGATTGAGCGATGAAGCCGTAACGCAGCTCCTACAAAAAGAAGCCAAAAAGCGTCAGGAAAGTGCCGATCTTTACCGACAGGGTGATGACGAAACGCGAGCCACCAAGGAAGAAGCCGAGAAGGTGGTCATCGAAAAATATTTGCCTGCTCAGCTTGATGAAGCAGAAATCCGTACGCTCGTAGAGGCGGCAATTATGAAACTGGGAAATGCAGGCCCACAACAAATGGGAGAGGTAATTGGTGCTGTAAAACAACAAACCGCGGGAACCGCTGATGGTGCAACGATTGCACGTGTGGCCAAGGAACTATTACAAAAATGATTCTTATTATGGGTTTGGCTGGTGCCGGTAAGGGTACTCAGGCAAAAATGTTGGTAGACAAAAACAACTACTCATTAATTTCCACGGGTGATTTACTGCGGCAATATGCCACCGAAGATCAAAAACGTCGTATGCGTGAGGGTGTGTTGCTGCGTGATGAAGAAATTTATGAAATGATTGGTAGAGCGCTTCAAATGGTACCGGATCTAAAAAAATGTCTCATAGACGGAACGCCACGGAGTATTCCTCAGGCCGAGTGGCCGTTGGAGCAAGTGAAGGCTGGACGCTTTACGATTGATGCGGTTCTGCATTTGGAGATTCC
>CAZJME010000007.1:0-14718 GCA_964547235.1 uncultured Candidatus Saccharibacteria bacterium | reverse complement strand
CGAGAGGATCTGGAAACGCTGTTGTTCGAGCGAGGCGTCATTGGCGGTCTGGCCGCAATAACTGATTGGGTAGATAATTACCCTGGTTTTGCCAAAGGAGTTGCCGGGCTGACACTAGCTGATGAACTACAAAAACAGGCCGAACGGTTTGGTGCGGTGATTGAGCTTGGCGAAGTCACTGAAATAAAGCAAAACAAAGGGCATAAAACGTTACTTACCACTAGTGGTGAGTTTCATGCCCGGGCGGTACTTATCGCAACAGGCTGTGACTACAAGAAAATCGGTGTACCGGGTGAGCAGGAATTTTACGCGCGGGGTGTTCATTACTGTGCTACTTGCGATGGAGCTTTTTATCGTGATAAGCGGTTGGTAGTCGTTGGAGGGGGTAACTCTGCCGTCCAAGAAGCGATATTTCTCACTCGTTTTGCCAGTCATATAGACATGCTGGTGCGAGGAGATAAATTCCGAGCCAGCGATGTTTTGGTGCAAGAGCTTAAGAAACATCATGATAAAATTACTATTCACCTAAACACCTCAACTGATGAAATTGTGGGGCAGGACAATAAAGTAACAGGCGTCAGAGGTACTCACAAAACTACCGGAAAGCAAAAATTGTTTGAAACTGACGGAGTCTTCGTCTTTGTAGGCCTTATGCCTAATACGCAATTCTTACAGAAAAGCAACATAAAACTTGATGAGATTGGTTTTGTGGAGACCAACCAGAACTTAGAAACCAGTATGGGGGGCGTGTTTGCTGCCGGTGATGTACGCAGTGGCGCAACTATGCAAATCGCGAGTGCTAGTGGCGAGGGTGCTACGGCTGCTCTCAAGATACGGGAGTATCTTGAGCAGCACGAGCGTTAGGACTAGCAGCTAATTACAGTGTGGGATAGCCAGGGAAATAGTCGGTGACAAGGTGCTCGTGAGGGAAGCCCTGAGCTTTAAATTGACTGACAAGCGCTTCAGTCATAGGTTCTGGTCCAGAGATGAAAATTAACTTCTCTTTAAGATTGCCGACTGCGGTAGCGATTAAACTGGCCGTCAGTGGGGAAGCGGCTACGGTGTGCAGTTCAAGGCCATATTGGTGGAACAGATCAAGAAAAATTAAATCGCTTTTGTTTTCGACGGCATAAATCATTTGTATTGATCGCCTTTCATTCATATCGTGCAACCACTGAACAATGCTGTGAAATGGAGTAACGCCTATGCCGCCTGCCACGAATATCAGCGGTGTCTTTTTTTGTTTAGGAAGGACAAAATCGCCCAGTGGCTCGCTCATCTCTACCTCTGTTCCTAAACGAAGACCAAATAATGTTTTTTTGAAACTACTGCCTGTTTCGGCAAAACTACGAGTGGTAATGGCAAGGAAGTTTTGTGTCGGTGAGGAAGACAATGTAAACCAATGCTTTTGTCCGCGGACATCAGGATCATTATGAGGCAAATATAATTCGATAAACTGCCCCGCAGTATAGCGGAAGTGAGGTGGCTTCTCGAATTGAAAAGAGAATATATTGTCGGCCAGGCGTGAACGTTTCTGGAGTACTACCTTCATGATTGTTTCTGTCGCAAAAACTGTAATTTATGTGGAATGTTGGTAGTGAGTGCAATACGAGGGAATAAAAATCGCAAAAAGCGTGCCAGCAAAGGCTTATCGACAGTAAATACGACGATCTCAAGTCCATGACGTTTGGCAAGCCAGTAGGCGAGTGGATTCAGGGTCCAGTAATTAACGTCAATACCATCAAACCCGTAAATCCGCGCGGCATTGATGGCGTCAAAAGCATTTTGTAGTTCAAGTACCAATACTCGTACATCAGGCATAGCTTGATGAAATGCTCGTAACTCCGTGTGCTGGAACGATATAACGGTGCTTCTTTTGGCAACAGCAGGGTGTTTTTGTAAGTACTTCACGAGTGGTTTCACCCAATAGCCACTTTTGCCTTCAATTATCAGTGGTGTCGCGCCGGCTGCTTTAACAGCCTCGTCTAGACTGGGTACACTGTGGCCCTGGTCAGAGCGGACAGCATTTACCTCCTTACTGTGCATGGCGCGAATATCTTTGGCTAGGCCATGCGTACGCTCTAACGAGGCGTCATGTGAAAGAACGAGCCGATTGTCCTGAGTGGCTCGAACATCAAATTCGACAGCATCTACACCGGCGCTAACTGCAGCCTTGATGGAAGAAACTGTGTTCTCCAGGGCAAGCCCGGCCGCACCGCGGTGTCCTATAATCTTCATCTTGATATTAGTGTACAATAGAATTGAACTGCAACGATGAGAAAGTAAAGAAGGAGAGAATAACCTATGGCTGACTATAATAGCATTCTGGACGCCGGAGACGTAGATGGTGGCGTCATTAATGCGGTAATTGAAATTCCCAAGTGGTCTACGCTAAAGATTGAGTGGAATCGTAAGTTGGCCGTTTTTGAGCTAGATCGGGTTGAACCGAGTATTTTTGCGAAACCCACCAACTATGGTTTTATTCCTCAGACCTTGGATGAAGATGGTGATGAGCTTGATGTCTTAGTTATGACGAATGAACCAATTCCAACAGGAGTATTTTTGAAGGCACGAGTTGTCGGCATCCTCAATTTTGAAGATGATGGCGAAATGGATCATAAAGTGATTGTCGTACCGGACGATGATCGTAATACTGGTGCGGTTATTAAAACACTTGATGACATTCACGAGCAGTGGAAACAAAAAGTCGAGCATCACTTTAACCACTATAAAGATTTAAAGAAGCCTGGTACTACCAAAGTGCTCGGCTGGGGCGATGCGGAAGAAGCGAAGAAAATTATAAAAGAATGCCAAGAACGTTGGTCTAAAGAAAGCTAAGTTTGAAAAAACACCTTCCTAGTAATGCGATTGTAGTACCCGATACTGCTAAAAAGGTTTTTACTGGGCAAATCTTTGACGTCTATCAGTGGCCACAACCCATGTTCGATGGCAGCACTAAGACGTTCGAAATGCTCCGTCGCCCAGACACTCTACAAGTTGTTGGACTGCACGGTGATAAGGTGGTCATTGTTGAGGACGAACAACCCGGTAGGAAGCCTCGCATACATTTTCCTGGTGGACGTCTTGATGCGGTAGATATTTCTTGGGAGCAAGGCGCACAACGAGAGATGAAAGAAGAAACGGGCATGGCCTTTAAGACATGGCGTTTGATTGATGTCCAGCAGCCCCTACCAAAAGCTGAGTGGTTCGTACCATGGTACTTGGCGACCGATTTTCTGCAGAGTGAAGACCAGAATCTTGATGAGGACGGCGAAAAAATTAAGGTGCTGGAAGTTGGCTACGAAGAACTACGCAAAAAGGTCTTATCTGGTGAAGAGCCAACTATGCAGTACGCCGTGCCCTTGTTCTTAAAATGTCCTCGTCTTGCTGACTTGCTGGCACTACCAGAGTTCGTTGGCAAAGAAGTAGATCGTTGATTATTGCACCATAGCATGACATCGGTTATGCTTACGTGTAGGAACGGGTAAATCTCAAAGGGGGAACATGAAGATCAGGGTTGCAATTAATGGTTTTGGTCGTATAGGTCGAAATGCTTTTAAAATTGCTTATGAGCGAGCTGATATCGAAATTGTAGCTATTAATGATCTGACTAGCACAGACACCCTTGCGTATTTGCTCAAACACGATAGTAATTATGGAACCTATACGCATAAAGTTTCCAGCGATGAGAAGCACCTAATTGTTGATGGTCAAAAAATACCGGTAACTGCCGAGAAAGACCCCACGCAATTGCCGTGGGGTGATATGAAGATTGATGTCGTTATTGAATCTACTGGACGTTTCACGAAGAAAGAAGATGCCGGCATGCATCTGACCGCTGGAGCAAGAAAAGTGGTCATTAGCGCCCCGACAAAGAGTGAAGACATCAGTACTCTAGTAATAGGTGCAAATGAAGATAAACTGCCAGAAGCGGGCGATATCGTCAGTAATGCGAGCTGCACCACAAATTCTATCGCCGCAGTCATGTCTATTATGGACGCAGCTTTTGGGGTTGAAAAAGCGATGTTGACAACAGTCCATAGCTACACAGCAAGCCAGGTGCTGCAAGACGGGCCTGCTAAAGATATGCGAGAGTCGCGTGCCGCTGCAGAAAATATCGTGCCGACAACAACCGGTGCCGCTATAGCAGTTACCTTAACGGTACCGCAGCTTAAGGATAAGTTTGACGGCTTGAGCGTTCGTGTTCCAACCCCAGTGGTAAGCCTTAGCGACGTAACGCTACTGCTAACAAAGAAGACGACCAAGGAAGATATTAACGCCGTTCTTAAAAAAGCCGTGAGAGAGCCCTACTTTCAGGGAGTACTTGATATTTCAGAAGAACCGCTGGTTAGCAGCGATTACATCGGTAATAGCCATTCGGGGATAATCGACTCTTTACTGACCAATGTTGTGGATGGGAACCTGGCAAAAGTGGTGGTGTGGTATGACAATGAGTGGGGTTACAGTAACCGCTTAGTAGAGACGGTTGCTGACGTTGGTGCGCTGCTCCACAAGCATAGTGATCACAACTTGCAACATAAATGATAAGAAGATATACGTTGGCGCTGATCATAACGGTTTCCGACTTAAGGCCGGACTCGTGAATTATCTGATACGGGCAGGTTACGATGTCGTTGATGATGGTGATAAACGACTCGAGCCAACTGATGATTACCCCTTATTTGCAGGGCGTGTGGTAGCGGATATGTTGGCTAGTAGTGGCGAGGAGGAGCCTCGAGGCATACTCATCTGTGGCAGTGGCCAAGGCATGTGTATAGCTGCTAATCGCTTTAAAGGCATCAGGGCTTGTCTTGGCTATGATCGTGATAGCGTTCGTCTCGCTCGCAATGATGATGACTGTAACGTGCTGTGCTTACCTGCCAAAACTTTAGAAGATGACGAGGCGCACATCATTGTTGAGACATTTCTCAATACGCCCTTTGCTGAAGCAGCTCGCTATATCCGTCGTCGAGATCAACTAGACACCCTAGGATAACTATGTCTGTAGTTTGCCCTACTATTACCGCCAGTTCAGCACTCGATTTTCGAGCGCAAACAGAAAGAGTTGCCGCCTTTGCTCACCGTATTCATATTGATTTAGCAGACGGCGTTTTTACGGAAAATAAATTGATTGCACTAGAGAAGGTCTGGTGGCCCGCTGGTGTAACAGCAGATGTTCATCTGATGTATGAAGCCGTTAAGCCGTTTATTCCTCAGCTTACGAGTCTTCATCCGCATATGGTTATAGTACATGCGGAGGCAGTCGGTAACTATTACAAGATAGCTCGCCCGCTCAAAAAGGCTGGAATCAAGGTTGGCGTAGCATTGCTTTCTCAGACGCCTGTCGATATTATCCGCGGGGCCATATCAGACATCGACCACGTTCTTATCTTTAGTGGTCATTTAGGCCACTTTGGTGGGCATGTCGATTTATCGCTTACGAAAAAGATTGCTGAATTGAAGAAGCTGCGCAGCGATATAGAAATAGGGTGGGACGGTGGCATTTCTGAAAAAAATATCGTCAAACTCACTGCTTCTGGCGTAGATGTACTGAACGTTGGCGGTGCGGTACAGCGTGCCAAAAATCCGGCAGAGGCATATGCTACACTAAAAGCACTAGCGGAGTAATGCTAACTAACTTATGACGACTGAAGAACTCGAACTCAAAGCTGTCGAAATACGCGAAGACGTTATTAAGATGTTGGAGCATGCTGGTTCCGGTCACTCAGCCGGGCCGTTGGGGCTCGCCGATATATTTACTGCACTTTATTTTGAAGTACTTACTCACGACTCCAAGAAGCCCAATTGGGACAAGCGTGATATTTTGATATTGAGCAATGGGCATTGTGTTCCGGTGCGCTATGCGGCCATGGCCCACGCCGGCTATTTTGATCGCAAAGAGCTTTTAACGCTGCGCCAGTTTGGCTCCCGATTGCAGGGGCACCCTGAACGGCTGCGTTTGCCCGGGTTAGAGTCAACAAGTGGTCCTCTGGGTTCTGGCTTGAGTCAAGCGGCTGGTATAGCGCTGGCTTTGAGAATGAATAAAATTCTGCAGCGCTGGGTATATGTAGTAATGGGCGATGGTGAGCTCGATGAAGGCAATATATGGGAAGCGGCTATGCTGGTCAGTAAGTACAAGCTCAATAACATCATCGGCATAGTAGATCGAAATAATATTCAGATAGATGGACCGACCGAAAATGTTATGCCACTCGAAGACCTCAAAGGTAAATGGCTGAGTTTTGGTTGGCACGTTATCGAAATTGACGGCAACGATATTGAAGCTGTTATTGATGCTTGCGCCATGGCTCGAGCCATTGTAGAGAAGCCAGTGCTGATACTCGCCCATACCGTTCCGGGTAAAGGCGTGGACTTTATGGAGTATGACTTCCATTGGCATGGAGCGCCACCGAACCACGAGCAGGCCGTTAAAGCGTTGCATGAGTTGCGCACGCTCCAGGGCAAAATCCGGAGTGAGCATGAGTGATATGCAGTTGGCAGCAAAAGACTGGCTACGCCATAAACTCGAGAGCGAACCTACTCGCAAAGGTTTTGGGCGAGGTCTGCTGGAGGCTGGTAGGCGTAACGAGAACGTCGTTGGTGCCTGTGCTGACTTAACTGGCTCAACAATGATGGATATGTTTGCCAAAGAGTTTCCTGAACGGTTTGTGGAAGTAGGAGTTGCCGAACAAAATTTAGTAACCGTAGGCTCAGGATTGGCAGCTATGGGAAAAATCCCCTTTGTGAGTTCTTACGCAGCTTTCAGTCCGGGGCGTAACTGGGAGCAAATACGAACTACCATATGTCTTAATGATCAACCAGTCAAGATTATCGGTTCGCATGCCGGACTCTACACTGGTAAAGACGGTGCTACGCATCAGATGCTAGAAGACATCGCGCTGATGCGTGTGTTGCCCAATATGGTTGTCTTGGCACCCGGCGATAGTATTGAGGCGGAAAAGGCGACAATTGCTCTGGCGAATGACAAAAGGCCAGGCTATATGCGGTTAGCACGGGAAGCAACACCTGTTTTTACGACCGCCAAAAGTCCTTTTGCTATTGGACAAGCCTATGTCTTAATGCCAGGCAGCGATGTAACGATCGTTGCAACTGGCACCATGACGTATCAAGCTATCATGGCGGCCGAGGTTCTCTATAAAGACGGTATTGATGCCGAAGTTATCCATTGCCCAACTATTAAGCCACTTGATGCCGCAACCATACTTACGAGTGTTCATAAAACTAAGGCTGTGGTTACCGCCGAGGAAGCTCAAGTCAATGGTGGCCTGGGTGGCGCCATAGCAGAATTGCTGGGCGAGGAATACCCGGTACCGTTGAGCCGAGTTGGCGTACGTGACCGTTTTGGAGAAAGTGGCGAGCCAGACGAGCTGCTAGAACACCTCGGCCTCACTGCTAAACACATCGCATTGCATGCCTATCAAATCGTCGAGCGCAAGGTTAGCCGCTAAAAATTTGTTTGCGCAGCAATAGAAGTCTTGTAAGTACAACGAAGCCATGTAGAACTAAACTTTCTGCAAGGATACCGAAAATTAGGCCACTGAATTGTTTGTGATGAGACCAATTACTTATTATGTTGCTGTAGCTTGAGCTAAGATGTGGGAGTACTTCGCGCACAACGTAGTTAAGGTAAAAGAAAAACAGTATGGTAATAGCTCCTCGAAAGATTGTCCGAGAGATAAATTCCCGCAAAGGGCTTTTTGGGTCATAGTTTTTTGGATGGACGTAGTTACTAAAAACAAGATCATTATTTAGCTCGGTTGAAAAATTAGAGCCCACCCACCAGATAGCATTAACAAGCAGCCCGACTAAACCCCAAAAAATGGCTAATGAGAGGCTTCCTGCTACACGCTCTCCCACAACTTTTTCTAATAACAGCGTTATTGAGTCTACGGCTGCCCCAATGGGGTTAAAGTCACCACTCGCATACAACACGTGCCGCACGGTGTCGAGGTTACTCACAAAAATAGTTGCTAAGCCGATAAACAAGTAAAGCCCCACTTCTAATGCTGTAGGCGTAAGCCAGGCAAGGATCTGGATGACTCGATTTTTATGTTCGTTTAATTGCATGCTCTACCAAATTATATGCTACTCTTATAAGCGTAAGCAAATTCGTCATACAACCATGTCATTGACCATAGAACAAATACGCGATAATTGCCAGCGAGCCCGACAGGCTATGGAACGGGCGCGTCGTGAGCACTTTGCCTTGGGTGCGTTTAACTTGGATAACCAAGAAACGCTTATTGCTGTTTGTAGGGCGGCAGCTAAGAAGAGAGCTCCGTTAATGGTGGAGGTTAGCCACGGTGAAGTCGGGGCGATGGGGCTCAATAACGTCCGCGATATGGTCGACAATTATGCCCGTCAATACAAAATTGAAATATATATCAACCTAGACCACTCACCGAGCGTTGAAGCTGCTAAGGCCGGTATTGATGCAGGCTTTGAATTTATACATATCGACGTTAGTCAGGCTAATCATGAAGCAACGGAAGCTGAAATAATAGCTGCAACCAAAGAAGTGGTTGAATATGCTAAGCTAACCGGTGCTCTGGTAGAGAGTGAGCCTCATTATTTTGGTGGTGGCAGTAATAAATTCACTAAAGCCTTTGACTATAATGAGATCAAAAAGACTTTCAGTACGCCACAAGGCGCTAAGGCTTTTGTGGATGCAACGGGGATTGATACATATGCCGCGGCCATTGGCAATCTGCACGGCCAGTATCCAGTTCCTAAACGGTTGGATCTAGCCTTACTCAAAAGCCTCCGTGAGGCAATAAGCTGCAACATAAGCCTGCACGGCGGTAGCGGCACGCCCGGACACTACTTTAAAGATGCGGTAAAAATAGGGGTGAGCAAGGTTAACATTAATTCCGATATGCGAGTGGCCTATCGAGAAACACTCGAAAAAGTTTTGCGAGAGAACAAATCTGAATACGCCGTTGTTAAACTTATGGACCAAGTTATTGACGCCGTCGAAGCGGTTGTAAACAGTAAGATTGATACTTTTAATTCGGCGGGCAAAGCTAGGGTTGCCGGAAATAGCTGACTTATGGCACAATAAAAGCATAAGTAGAAAGGGTGGTATGAGCGACGTTTCTGATTGGGATGTTTTGTCTGTAGGAGACATTGTAACTGATGCCTTCATTCGCTTGTTAGACAAGGAAGAGAAAGTTGAACGAGCGCGTGATGGTTCAATGTGGCTGTCTATTCCGTTCGGTGTAAAAATTCCTTTTGATCACGCAGAAGTTGTAGAAGCAGTCGGCAATGCGTCTAACGCAAGCGTTAGCTTTGCTCGACTAGGCCTGAAGAGTGCGCTCATGGCCAACGTGGGAGGCGATCAGCACGGCCGTGATATGTTGGCCGCTCTTCATAAGAATAAAGTGGATTCTCGCTTGGTACATGTTAACCCCGGTATGGTCAGTAACTACCATTATGTGCTGTGGTACAAAGAAGAACGTACAATCTTGATTAAACACGAAACTTACAAGTACCACTGGCCGCAGCTCCGTCCTCATGAGATTCCCAAGTGGATCTATTTTAGCTCAATCAGTGAACACGCCTTAGACTTTCATGATCAGATGGCCGATTGGTTAGAGCAGCATCCTGACGTGAAGCTAGCTTTCCAGCCGGGTACCTTTCAAATTGCTGCCGGGGCTAAACGCTTGCGCAAGCTGTATAAACTGAGCGAACTATTGGCAGTAAACCGTGAAGAAGCGGTCTTGATTAGCGGCGGTGACCATAAGAATATTCATGATCTCTTTGATCGTTTACATGCCTTAGGACCCAAGATTGTTGTTATCAGTGATGGGCCAAGTGGTGCCTATGCCTCCGATGGAAGCGAAAGATTAAAAATGCCGATATATCCCGACCCATCACCTCCCTTTGAGCGGACCGGCGCAGGCGATGCTTTTACGAGTACATTTGTGGCGGCCATTATCAAAGGTGGAGACATCGCTGGAGCTCTACAGTGGGCGCCGATTAATTCTATGAGCGTTGTGCAACATGTGGGCGCTCAGGCAGGATTATTGTCTGTTAAGCAAATAGAAACTTTGTTAAAAAACAGCCCCGCCTGGTATCGCCCGGAGCCTCTACAATAGCTTGTTCAGCACAGCTACATCATGATAACCTTAAGGGGAACTATGTCTCGTATTTTAGCCAGCTTGCTCGGGGTACCGGAAGTCGATTTAACGGCTCAACTTGCGAGCTTTGAAGTAATTAGTGGACGACCCGGAGCTGATGTTCAACTGATTGCTGAGCTTTCGGCCACAGCACATCGTAAGATGCGTGAACTTGGCCTGGACCCGGCAGATACGACCGCACGTGAACTGTACCAAGCTCTTCAGTCGTTAGTAGGGCAGCATGATATGTTTTTGGCGTCAGTGCTTCATATCGACGACAGGCAAGACGTCGCATCTGTTCTGCCCAGTGTGGCACAAGCGGTGAACCATATGTCTGTTGCCAAGGAGTGTTGGGCGATTAAACACAGCGTTTTGAAAAAAATGCTTAAAAAACAAGCTCCAAAACATGTCATGAAGCATTTAGGCTATCGTTCGCTCGATTCAATGTTGAAGCGCGAGAGCCCAGCGGTTCTGCTGGCTGCAAGCCGCTTTGCCGAGTCGACGGCTTGGATGAACAGATTCGTCAAACAGTATAAATCTCTTCAGCCTAGCGACTTTGAATTACGTGAAATAGAGGTGGCATATTTAGACACGGAGCTTTGGCAAAAGCTCGCCGTGCCCTTTGTTCGAAATCGCCGTCATAATGTAGTACACCTTAAAGAAGCGGGCTTTGTGCTTATCTTGCCCTTGCCCGTAAGGCGTTTACGAGGCTTGCTTGTTACCATGTTGCCCTTGGTGTTGCATTACGTAGCAGAGATACGTATCTATAGCGCGCTATTTAAGTTGGAACAGGTCAAGCCACACTTCGGGAGTTTAGTTGCAAAAACAATATTGCATGACCCCGAAGACGCAGCCACGATAGCAGGCGAAAAGCTCCACTGGCGCGTACTAGCACGGCACTACGGTCATCACCCCAACAAGCATCCAGATGCTTTTCAGCCCCACGTCCAGCCAGAAGATTTATATTATCAAAAAGCTGAAGAACTCTTGTACTGGCTTGAGCCTGCTCTAAAGTTTTGGGAAGAGCTTGATTACGTACTAGTTGAACAGCCCAATGGTAAACAGCCGATATCCTTTAGCCTTCTTGACAATGCAATAAATTACTGTAATCACCTTGAACTGGGCTCGCACGTAGCTTCTCGCGGTAAGAAGAGTTTATGGAACGAGATATTGCTTCGTTATATTGGGCAGCCTAATATTGAGCGTGCTGTCATCGCTCAGCTCAGCGACGATATCATAGAGACTAAGCTGGTGGAGGCCCTGTAATGTATCAAATTTGTGTTTCCGGGGCCGCTAAAGGTAAAAGCGTAGACGAAGGCCGTGATTTGGCACGAGCGGCGGGCAAGGCTATAGCTCAGGCCGGACATACGCTCATGACTGGAGCTACCATAGGACTTCCGTATGAAGCCGCCAAAGGATATACGGCAGCTAAGGGCCGCATGAGCTTGGGTTTAAGCCCGGGTGCCAGCAAAGTTGAACACGTTATGAAGTATCGACTACCAACCGATGCTTACGACGCCATCTTGTATAGTGGGCTTCATTATGTGGGCCGTGATGCTCTGCTGATCCAATCAAGCGACGCCGTGGTTAGCATTGGAGGACGACTGGGTACGCTTCACGAATTTACCATTGCCATGGAAACTAACACCCCAATTGGATTTTTACAGGGAGCTGGCGGAGTGAGTTCGCAAATTATGGACGTTCTTCACGCTGCCGGTCGGGCTAAAAGTGACGACGTAATTTTTGAAACTGATCCAATACGTCTTATCAACAAACTGACGGCAGTGCTTAATCGTATCAATAAACCGTACATTGATCTTTATAAGTAATAGTTGTACAACTGCTACAATAAGGAGATGGCCAAATTTAAACTTGTAAGCGAGTACCAGCCAATGGGAGACCAACCGGCTGCTATTGCTGCTTTGACACGAGGTATTGAAGCAAAAACCAAAGAGCAAACACTGCTTGGTGTTACTGGTTCGGGCAAGACATTCACGATGGCGAACGTTATCCAGAATGCCCAGCGACCAACCCTGGTGGTTAGCCACAACAAAACACTTGCCGCACAACTTTACGGTGAATTCAAACGCTTTTTCCCTGACAATGCCGTCCATTACTTTGTCAGCTACTTTGATTACTATCAGCCAGAAGCCTATATTCCACGCAGCGACACCTATATAGAAAAAGATTCACAGATCAACGAAGAGATTGACCGTCTACGGCATGCTGCTACCGACGCATTACTGACCCGCCGAGATGTAATTATTGTGGCGAGTGTCAGCTGCATTTACGGCATCGGCACACCGACGGATTATGGAAGTTTGGCCGTTAAAGTTTCGGTGAGCGAACGCGTGCAGCGCGATAAGCTGTTGCGGCGTCTTACCGACATCCAATATCAACGAAACGATATCGACTTTCACCGCGGTACTTTTCGTGTACGTGGTGACGTCGTCGATATCTTTCCAGCCGGTGATGAGTTGGCGTATCGTTTAGAATTTTATGGCGATGAAATAGAGCGCATTACCCAAATCGATCCGCTGACAGGTGAAGTCCTTGCCAAACCTGAACAGCTAAAAATTTTCCCCAGCTCTCATTACGTTACGCCACAAGATAAGTTAAAGGTTGCATTAGGCAAAATCCAACAAGAGATGGGCGAGCGCCTCGCCTATTTTAACCAACACGGTCTTCTGCTAGAAGCACAGCGGCTGCAGCAACGAACAAAGTTTGATTTGGAAATGATGGAAGAAACAGGTTTTGTTAAGGGCATAGAAAACTATAGTCGCTATTTAACTGACCGCGAGCCAGGAGAACAGCCAGCGACACTGCTCGATTACTATCCAGATGATTTTCTTATGTTTATTGATGAGTCGCACATGACTATGCCGCAAATACGCGGTATGTATAACGGCGATCGTGCTCGAAAGGAAGTGTTGGTAGAGCATGGCTTTCGCTTACCAAGTGCTCTGGACAACCGACCGTTAACATTTACGGAGTTTGAAAAACATATTAATCAGGTAGTTTACGTTAGTGCCACCCCGGCCGATTACGAGCTTAGTCATTCACCCGAACCTATCCAACAGGTTATTCGTCCTACAGGGTTGCTTGATCCACCTATCGAGGTGCGACCCGTTAAGAACCAAATTGATGATTTGATTGCTGAAATCAGAACAACTGTCGACAGACGTCAACGTGTGCTGGTAACAACACTTACCAAACGCATGGCCGAGGATCTTACTGAATATCTCGAAGAGCTAAAAATAAAAGTCACCTACCTGCATAGCGACGTTGACACTTTGGACCGTACCGACATTCTGCGCGATCTGCGTTTGGGCGTTTACGATGTGCTCATTGGTATAAATTTGCTTCGTGAAGGTCTAGACCTACCCGAGGTTAGTCTTGTGGCGATTCTGGACGCCGACAAAGAAGGTTTTCTAAGGAGTGAGCAAGCACTTATTCAGACGGTGGGACGTGCTGCACGGCACGTTGAGGGACACGTCATTATGTATGCAGAAAATGTCACTGGCAGCATGAGGCGAACCATAGACGAGACTAACCGACGCCGAAAGATTCAAGAAAGGTACAACAAAGAGCACGGTATTACGCCGACGGGCGTTAGCAAAGCGGTAGAAAAAGGCCTGCGGCCTGATTTGCCCGAAGAAGCTAAGAAAGCTAAGCTGGATCTTAGGAAGATACCAAAAGATGAATATGGACAGCTCATCAAAGATTTAACAGCACAAATGGACATGGCCTCGGCTAATCTAGAGTTCGAAAAAGCAGCCGAACTGCGAGACATTATTGCGGATATTAAGAAAAAGATTTAGGCGGCTCGTGCGCGCTCTTGTAGGCGATTAACCATAGCATGACGAAACTGTTTGGTTTCCGCGCTCAGTATTCCATCGACATGTCCATAGTTATCAAAAAGATGAACGTCTAAATTGGTCTCATCTTCTATTCTCGCTTTTGTTTTTCTCGGCTTACTCCACCCGTCGCGGCCAAATACCAAAACATCACCATCTTGAGTAGGCGGTATGTGAACAAGGGCCTCGCCAGCCTCTCCACTCGTCAGAACCGGAAGTACGATCAAGTGGTGGTGTACATCTTTATGCGATACCGTCCCTCTCTTGGCTGCTATCTCTTCAAGACTCATAGAACGAGCTTGCCGCACGAATCCTAACGTGACGTTAGCAAGGGCCCTAATCTGCCTGTCAGGTCTGTTCCACTGTATTTTCTCAAGAAAGCAAGGGGCCACCGGCAGAATATACGTGACTTCGCGGCCCATGAGTGCTCCGATTTTGGGAGCCATAAGCGCTTTCATTGCTCCTTGAGACTCCCCATAGATTGATACCGAAACATCTTTGGGAATAAGCCCTGTTTGCTCAGTTGCATTTATAACTTTAAAAACTTCGTTTTCGTCTTCTTCGAGGGAAAGTGCGTGCAAAGTTGGTCCGTAATAGCGCGGTGGTCCTTTCTTTATTACCACTGCACCTTCTTGCATCATATCCATAGCCACTTCGTGGTTATGGCCGCGGTTGCCAGTTCCAAGAGGTGTTGTCATGGCGATAATTGGAACCGATCGGTC
>CAZJME010000006.1:0-14808 GCA_964547235.1 uncultured Candidatus Saccharibacteria bacterium | reverse complement strand
CGCTTGCTTGAAGAAATTATGGCCAAGAATACGGGGCAGAAGGTAGCGCGTATTCATGAAGATATGGAACGCGACAAGTGGTTAACCGCCGAAGAAGCCAAAAAGTATGGCATTGTTGATAAAGTTGTTCCAAGTTTGAAAAAAACATCATAAAGATTTTGCTTGACAACAGGCTCTCTTTCACTCACACTGTAAACTAAGAAGTAGAGTAAGTCGGGCAATGCTGTGATTACACTAAAAATGCATTCCAATCCCGCTTAGAGACCTTCGCGCGCAAAAACTACAACAATCTGAAGACAGAAACAAAGCCACTTCATTATAATAAGCGGAGCATTAAAGCGTATGGCCAAAAGCACACTTTCAGCGAAGAAAGAGCGAACATTTTTTACCGATAAAAAAGAGATTCTGGATTTACCCGATCTCGTTAATCATCAAAACATTTCTTGGCAGTGGCTCGTCGAAGAAGGCCTAGGCGAGCTTTTAGCAGAAGTTAGCCCCATAGACGACTATACAGGCACCAAGTTATCCTTGGCCTTCAAGCATTATCATTTTGATAAACCAAAAATGAGCGAAACGGAAGCGCGCGAAAATAACGTTAGCTATGAAGCCCCCTTAAAAGCGGTCGTCGAACTAACTAACAAAGTTACCGGGGAAGTCAAAGAACAAGAAATCTACTTGGGTGATTACCCTTGGATGACTGAGCGTGGAACCTTTGTTATCAATGGCGCCGAGCGTGTTGTGGTCAGCCAGCTTATTCGCTCGGCAGGTGTTTTCTTCACAGCCGATCAAAGCGGTACTCGTCGTTTGTATGGAGCAAAAGTTATCCCTGGTCGCGGTGCATGGTTAGAGTTTGAAACCGCAAGCAATGGCGCACTTTATGTTAAGATCGACCGCAAGCGAAAAATCCCTGTAACTACCCTCCTTAAGGCGCTCGGTCAGAGCGAAGCCCAAATCAGAGAAGCCTTTAAGCATGTCGATCAGGGCAAGCAAAGTCATGTCGATATCACGCTCGAAAAAGACCCTAGTAAGGGCAGCAACGAAGCACTCATTGAGGTCTACCGACGGCTTCGACCTGGTGATCTTGCAACGGTTGACAATGCGCGCAGCCTGCTTGAAAACATGTTCTATAACTTTAAGCGTTTTGACTTTAGTCGGGTTGGTCGTTACAAAATCAATAAGCGCTTAAACCTTGACGTATCAAACACTACCGAAAATCGAATTATGCGTCTTGAGGATTTGGTGGCGATTATTGCCGAAATCATTAGGCTCAATAATACCCAAGAACCAGCCGACGACATTGACAGCCTTGCTAACCGCCGCGTGAAACTCGTTGGTGAACTTGTACAGCGTCAGTTCCGCATCGGTCTACTGCGTATGGAACGCAACACCAAAGACCGAATGAGCATGAGTGAGATTGAATCGGTCACACCGGCACAGCTCATTAATGCTCGACCAATCGTAGCCGCCGTACGTGAGTTCTTTGCAAGTTCGCAGCTCAGTCAGTTTATGGATCAAATCAACCCCTTGAGCGAGCTGGCGCACAAACGCCGTCTCAGCTCTATGGGCCCTGGTGGCTTAAGTCGTGAACGGGCCGGTTTTGAGGTTCGTGATGCCCATGCAACGCACTACGGGCGTATATGCGCCGTAGAGACCCCCGAAGGTGCCAACATTGGTTTGGTACTAAACATGGCCAACTATGCCCGAATTAATGAGTACGGATTCGTAGAAACCCCCTATCGAAAAGTGATCACTGCTCTGCCAGCCACCAAATTAGCCGGCCAAATTGCTCGTGTTGACCTAGAAGATGAAAAAGGCAAAGTACTTGTTAAGAAGGGCGAAAAAGTTACAGACGCCGCCGCCAAAAAGTTGGGCGCTATTAAAAATCAGGCCACCTGGCCAATTAAGCCATACGCAACAAATGAGATTGTTTACTTGGATGCCGCTGAGGAAGACGTTGCAGTTATTGCCAACGCCAGCGAGCCAACAGACGATAAAGGCTACTTCATTAGTGACCGCGTAAGCGCGCGCAACCGATTAGTGGCCAGTGAAGTTGATGCCGACGACGTGACGCACATAGACGCAAGTTTGCGGCAAATTATCGGTTCAAGCGCCGCCCTAATTCCATTTATTGAAAAGAATTACGTGTACCGTTCGCTTATGGGCAGCAACCAACAGCGCCAGGCAGTACCACTTATCAAACCGGCTGCACCCATTGTTGGTACCGGTCTTGAGGGTGCCGTTGCTCGAAACTCGGGACAAGTCATACTAGCGGAGGCAAATGGTGAAGTTACCACCGCAAGTGCCAACAAGGTAGTTGTTAAATATCCTGAAGGCAGCAAAACATACGAGCCGATGCACTTTATCCGCTCCAACGAAGGTACAAGCATTAACCAAAAAGTCATCGTCAATAGCGGTGATAAGGTTAAAAAAGGTGATGTACTCATAGAAGGTATGAGCATTGCTGGTGGCGAGCTGGCGCTGGGTAAAGATTTGCTGGTTGCATTTATGCCGTGGGGTGGCTACAACTTCGAAGATGCCATCATCATTAGTCGCAAGCTTGTCGAAGACGATACGCTCACAAGCATACATATAGTCGACTACATGACCGAAGTTCGTGAGACTAAGCTAGGGCCAGAAATCGTTACTCGTGATATCCCAAATGTGTCCGAAGAAGCTTTGCGACACTTAGACGAAGATGGCATCGTCCGCATCGGTGCAGAAGTACACCCGGGCGATATTCTGGTTGGCAAGATCACCCCGAAGGGTGAGCAAGAGCTATCAAGCGAAGAGCGCTTGTTGCGCGCTATCTTTGGCGAAAAGGCCAAGGAGGTTCGCGACACCTCACAACGTATGAGTAATGGTAAGCACGGCAAGGTTGTGAACGTTAAAGTCTTCTCGCGCGAGAGTGGTCATGAGCTTAAGGCTGGCGTGATTATGCAAATCCAAATTTTTGTTGCCCAGATGCGCAAAATTGCAGTTGGTGACAAATTGGGCGGACGACACGGTAACAAAGGTGTTATCGCCCGAATTCTTCCGGTAGAGGACATGCCCTTCATGGCTGATGGAACGCCAATCGATATCGTCCTTAACCCCCTAGGCGTACCAAGTCGTATGAATATTGGACAACTGTTCGAGACCCATCTTGGTATGGCAGCCCGGGCTCTCGGTATGCATGTTGCGAGCCCATCCTTTGACGGCGTAACAACGGAGAAAATTCAAGGTCTGTTAAAAGAAGCAGGTTTGCCCGGAGACGGTAAGCAACAGCTCTTTGACGGCCGTACCGGTGATGCATTTCAGGAACGAACCACCGTCGGTAGCATGTACATGATTAAGCTCAATCACATGATTGCCGACAAAATCCATGCTCGTTCTACTGGGCCATACACCATGGTTACGCAACAGCCACTCGGCGGTAAGGCCCAAAATGGGGGGCAGCGCTTTGGCGAAATGGAAGTCTGGGCTCTTGAAGCATACGGTGCAAGCAATACGCTGCAAGAAATGCTGACCATTAAGTCAGACGATGTCTATGGCCGAAGTAAAGCCTACGAGTCAATAATTAAAGGAACAGAAATTGTCGGGCCAAAGGTTCCAGAAAGCTTTAATGTGCTCGTAAAGGAATTGCAAGGCCTTGGTCTAAAAGTTGACCTCATGGGTTCTGACGCTGTAGTCGACGCTGAGAATGTTTTGGCAGACAACATAAAGGACGAGGGTGACCACCAGGCAGAAGTTGACGTTCCAACGCCTCTAGCTTCAGAGATTGACGTGACAGAAGACGGAACCATCGACGAGTTTGAAGCTATGGAGATCGATGATGGCAGTGGCAGTCCAATAGGTATTGTCGACGATGCTACTACAACAGATGACGATGACGACACACAAGATGTAACCGCCGCAAATGACGACGCGGCAGAGGAGGAAGCGTAATGCGACGATATTCATCCGGAACTAACATTGCAGACTTTGACGCTGTCCGCTTGGCAGTCGCCAGTGCCGATGACATTCTCGATTGGTCGTACGGAGAGGTAACTAAGCCAGAAACGATCAACTATCGTACCCAGAAGCCTGAACGTGATGGCTTGTTTTGCGAACGCATTTTTGGACCAGTCAAGGACATCAGTCCGCATGACGCTAAATATAAAGGCGTTCGTTCACGCGAGGCAGCCGTGGATAAAAAAGGCGAAGTGGTTACCAAGTCAATCGTTCGACGTGAACGCATGGGGCACATTAGCTTAGCTACACCTGTAGCGCACATTTGGTTTTTGCGTGGTACACCGAGCGCTATTGGCTTGGTGCTTGGCATGACCGTTAAAAATCTCGAACGGATTGCCTACTTTGCCAGTTATGTTATTAAAACCGTTGACGCAGAAAAGCGCGATCAACTGCTAACTGACAAGGAAGCAGAGTTTGCGGCTGCTAAGGAAGCTATCCGCCTGCGCTATGAGAGCGAAGCTAAGGCCGAAGACGCTAATGTCAAAGCTCTAGCCGAGATGCAAACCAAAGAAATCGAAGAACTCACTAAAGAGTTTGAGCAAGTGAAGTCGCAATTGGACGGACTTGAAAAGCAAAATCTCATCAACGAGACAGATTACCGTAACCTGCCCGATGAGCTTCGTGACCTGATTACAGTTGGTATGGGCGGTGAAGCCCTTATGGATATTCTGGCCGAAGTTGATCTGGAAGCTCTTATTGAAGGGCTGGAGAAAGAAGCTGAGGAGGCCAAGGGCCAACGCAAGAAGAAGATTATGAAGCGTTTGCGCCTACTGGAAAGCATGCATCGAGCCGGAATCAAACCTGTTAGTCTATGTGTTAACGTCTTGCCGGTTATCCCTCCCGATCTACGCCCGATGGTACAGCTTACTGGTGGCCGTTTCGCAACATCTGACTTAAACGACCTCTATCGCCGCGTCATCAATCGCAACAATCGTCTTAAAAAACTTATCGACCTCAACGCACCAGAAGTAATCCGACGCAACGAGCAACGCATGCTTCAAGAAGCAGTTGATGCCTTAATCGATAACAATAATGCTCGGAGCGGTCGTGCCGTAGCGGCTACCGGTCAACGACGCCGTCTTAAGAGTTTGAGTGACATGCTTAAAGGTAAGCAGGGGCGATTCCGCCAGAACCTGCTTGGTAAGCGCGTTGACTACTCTGGACGCTCCGTTATTGTCGCCGGTCCCGAGCTAAAAATCGACCAGTGTGGTTTACCAAAAATGATGGCTCTTGAGCTATTTAAACCATTTGTCATTGGACATTTAATCGCCAATGATCATGCTCACAACATCCGCTCGGCAACCCGCATGATTGAAGCCGGCGAGACTCCAGTTTGGGACGCCCTCGATGAAGTAATTAAGGGCAAGTATGTGCTTTTGAACCGTGCCCCGAGCTTGCACCGTCTATCTATTCAAGCTTTTCAGCCTGTCTTGATAGAAGGTAAAGCTATCCAGCTTCATCCATTGGTATGTAAGGGCTTCAACGCCGACTTCGATGGTGACCAAATGGCCGTGCACCTGCCGCTAAGCGATTCAGCTCAACAAGAGGCCCAGGATATTATGGCTGCTAATCGAAACCTGCTGAAGCCAGCCGACGGTTCGCCGATTCTACATATTGAACAAGATATCGTGCTAGGTTGTTACTATCTGACTTACGAACGACCGGGGAGCGAGAAGACCACCCTTCGTGGCTACTCGGGGCTTGAAGAGGCGTGGATGGCTCATGAAGCCGGACAAATAGGTTTGCAAAGTAGAATTCGTCTACCATTTCGGGGACAAGTTCGTACCACAACCTTAGGTCGCATCTTGTTCAATGAGATCTTCCCAGAGGATTTTCCATATCAAGACGAAGCGATGACTAAAAAGCGCCTGGCAAGTGTCATGGCTATGGTCTACGCTCGTTATGGACAAGTGGTTACCGCACAAATTGCCGACGAATTAAAAGACACGGGTTTTCATTATGCTACCAAGTCCGGACTCTCAATGGGTATGGATGACTTCAGCGAAATTCCTGAGTTAAGCAAAATAATTGCTGGTGGTGAAGAGAAGTCCAGCAAGATTAGTGAACAATTCGAAGAAGGTTTCATTACCGACGAAGAGCGTTACCGCTTAACTGTTGAAAACTGGCAAGATATCGTCGGTGTCGTGCAAACTACCCTCAGCGAACAGTTCCTCAACGAGGATAGCTCAATGTCTATCGCGGTTGTTTCAGGTGCTCGCGGTAACATCGGTCAGGTTATGACCGCTGTCGGAATGTTAGGTGTTACAACTGATGCTACAGGCCGTCCTATCGAACTGCCGATCCGATCCAACTATAAACTTGGCTTGAAGCCACTTGAGTACTTTACGGCTACACGCGGTGCCCGTAAGGGTATGATCGACACAGCGCTTAAAACTGCCGATTCCGGCTATCTGACTCGTCGCCTTGTTGATGTTAGTCAAGACGTCTTTACGATCGACGAAGATGCCGACGACCCTGGCTTCGCCATTCATCGTTCTGATGCAGAAGAAATTGGGGTAACTTACGCTAGCCGCTTGACTGGCCGCTACGCCGCCGAAAAAGTCAGCGATATCGTTAAGAAAGGCCACCTCATTACCGATGAACTAGCTCAAAAGATCGATGCCGATAGCAAAATAGATGGCGTTAAAATCATGAGCGCACTCAGTTGTACGAGCGCCCGAGGTGTCAGTAGAAAGTCGTATGGCATTGATCCCGCTACCGGCGAAATTGTCGCCGAGCATCATCCTATTGGTATTATTGCTGCTCAAAGTATTGGTGAACCAGGCACGCAGTTAACCCTAAAAACCTTCCACTCGGGTGGTGTTGCCGGTGAAGATATTACGACCGGCCTGCCTCGTGTAGAAGAGTTGTTTGAAGTTCGCACGCCAAAGGGTCAAGCCTACTTAGCCGATATTGACGGTTCGGTAAACGTTTGGGAAGAACCTGATCGCTATGTCGTGCAAATTAATGCCAACGAAGACGCGCAAGTTACGCTGCAGCTCAAGGGGCGAACTCCCAGAATTGCCGGGGGCAGCGACGTAGCCATTGGCGATGTGGTGGCAAGCGGTGACGAAGGCGAAGAACCACTCATCGCCCCAATTGCCGGTAAAGCCGAGATAAGCAAGACAAAAGTCATCATTACGCCCGCTAAGCAAAGTGTTGTGCGTTACGAAATCCCGTCATTTAAGCAAGTTATCGTTAAAGATGGTGATCAAGTCGTAGCTGGCCAACGGTTAACGAACGGTTCAATCAACCTCCATGAGCTCATGAGCTTGCAAGGGGTCGAGGCGACGCAGCGCTACATCATGAACGAAATCTTGCACATCTTTGCGTCTCAAGGACAAAACATTGCGAACAAGCATCTCGAAATCATCGTCCGTCAAATGTTTAGTCGTGTTCAAATCGAAGATGCCGGCGATAGTGAGTTTGTAACAGGCGATATAGTTAGTAAGTTAGCTGTTATCGAAGCTAACGAGGCTTTAATCGCGGACCATAAACACCCTGCCAAATACAATCAACTGCTACTTGGCATTACCAAAGCTTCGCTTTCAACAGATTCATTCCTTAGTGCCGCCAGCTTCCAGGATACTACCCGTGTTCTCATCAGTGCGGCTACAAGCGGCAAGGTCGACCGCCTGTATGGTCTAAAGGAAAACGTCATCTTGGGTCGCCGCATTCCTGTTGGAACCGGCGTCACCGATCTCGTCGGCAAAATGACCGAAGAAGAATCCGTTGACGTTCAAGAGTAAAACTGTTAAGATTAACATCTATGCCAACAATTAACCAACTCGTTCGCAAACCACGTACTAAGGTGACTACCAAGAGCAAGTCACCAGCAATGCAACGCGTAACAAACAACCTAAAAACCCGCAACTACGAAAAGCATGCACCGTTTAAACGCGGCGTATGCGTTAAGGTAACCACCAAAACGCCTAAGAAACCTAACTCTGCCTTGCGCAAAGTGGCACGCGTTCGCTTGAGTAACGGCTATGAGGTCTGGGCCTATATTGGTGGTGAGGGTCATAACCTTCAGGAACACGCTGTCGTTCTGGTTCGTGGGGGCCGTGTCAAGGACCTTCCCGGTGTGCGCTACCATATTGTTCGCGGCAGTCTTGACTTGCAAGGCGTCGCTAACCGCAAACGTGGACGCAGCAAGTATGGTGCCAAAAAGGACGGTAAATAATGCCTCGCAAAGTCACTAAATCACTTGTTCGTGAAGTTCAGCCAGATCGTTTGTATAACAGCGTAATGGTACAAAAGGTCATCAACCGCGTTATGCAGGATGGCAAAAAACAGATTGCCGAGCGTCTCGTGTACAACGGCATGCAAAAGGCTGCCAATAAACTCAAAGTCGACAATCCTCTTGATGTGTTTGATCAAGCTTTCAAGAATGTCCAGCCACATCTAGAAACACGTTCGCGTCGTGTTGGTGGTGCCAACTACCAGATTCCATTCGAGGTTAAAGGCCAACGACAAAACCACTTAACAATCATGTGGTTCGTCAGTGCTGCGCGTGCTCGCAAGGGTATGAGCATGGAAGACCGTATCGCCGCAGAGCTTATTGATGCCTACAACAACCAAGGCACAGCGGTTAAGAAACGTGAAGATACTCACAAGATGGCTGAAGCCAACCGAGCTTTTGCTCACTTCGCGAGATTCTAAATTTGGCAACATCGGTTTGAGTGTAATCCACAGAGTAGCAAGTTAAATTCAACGGGGTCATCAGGGATTTAGGTAATAAGGAAAAATATGACGAAAAAATACGCATTAGAAAAACTACGCAACATTGGAATTATCGCCCATATTGACGCAGGCAAAACAACCACAACAGAAGGAATTCTGTATCGAACCGGCCTCAAACATAAGATCGGGGCAGTTCATGAAGGCGAAACTACAACCGACTGGATGGCACAAGAGCGCGAGCGCGGTATTACCATTGTATCGGCCGCGGTGACCTGTTATTGGAAAGATCATCAGATTAACATTATCGACACTCCGGGACATATTGACTTTACCGTAGAAGTCGAACGTTCACTCCGTGTTCTTGATGGAGCTGTGGTTGTCTTTGATGGCAAAATGGGCGTAGAATCTCAGTCTGAAACTGTGTGGCGACAAGCTACCAAATACGGTGTACCGCGTATCTGTTTTATTAATAAAATCAACCAGACTGGTGGAGATTTCTACAAATCGCTTGATTCCATTCATAACCGACTCAGTAAACGCGCTTTTCCAATTCACCTACCAATTGGCTTCGAGCAATCGGTCAACGGTGTCATCGATTTGGTAAGCATGAAAGCCTTCACGTACAAGGAGTTCACCGACCATGAGTTGGTTGAGAGCGAAATTCCTGCCGATATGATGGATCAGGTCAAAAAATACCGCAGCCTCCTTATCGAGAATGCTGTGGCCGAAGATGAAAAAATGCTGGAGAAGTACTTTGAGGTTGGGGAAGACGGCTTGAGTGAAGATGATATCAAGCAAGCCATCCGTAGTGCAGTCCTGAGTGGCAATTTCTTTGCCGTAACAGGCGGTGATGGCCGCGGCGTAATCGTGGAAAAGGTTCTCGACCTTGTCGTTGAGTTGCTACCAAGCCCACTTGATCGTGGTTCTACTTGGGGTACTCATCCGAAAACTGGTGATGAAATTGAGCGAAAACCAGAAGAGAGTGAAAAGTTTGCTGGCTTAGCCTTTAAAATCGCTACCGATCCTTTTGTTGGTAAACTTGCATATTTCCGTGTGTACTCCGGTAAGCTGCAGGCTGGGAGTTACATTTTAAATAGCTCCACCGGCGAAAAAGAACGTGTCGGGCGCATCGTGCGCATGCAGGCCGACAAACGCGAAGACGTTACCGAAGTTGGAGCAGGCGATATTGCGGCCATCGTGGGTCTCAAAGGCACGACAACTGGCAACACCTTATGCGATCAAGCAGCACCTATCGAGCTTGAATCAATCACGTTCCCGGAACCTCCGGTTAGTATTGCTATTGAGCCAAAAACCAAAGCCGACCAAGAGAAAATGAGCTTGGCATTACAGCGCTTAGCCGAAGAAGACCCAACCTTTCGCATTAAAGTCGATGATGAAACAGGTCAAACCATTATTAGCGGCATGGGTGAGCTACATCTTGAGATTCTTGTTGACCGCATGAAGCGCGAATTTAACGTTGAGGCTAACATCGGTCAGCCACAAGTTGCCTACCGAGAAACTATCCGCAAGGACGCCGTTGAAAGCGAAGGTAAGTTTGTTCGCCAGTCTGGTGGTCGCGGGCAGTATGGTCATGTCTGGATTCGTCTGAGCCAAAACGAAGCTGGTAAAGGCTTTGAATTCATCAACTCTATAAAAGGCGGTGTGGTCCCCGGCGAATACATAAAACCCGTCGAAGAAGGTATCAAAGAAGCTATGAGCAACGGTGTTATGGCGGGCTACCCGGTCGTCGACATCAAAGCCGAACTTTACGACGGTAGCTACCACGAAGTTGACTCAAGCGAAATGGCCTTTAAAATCGCCGGCTCTATGGCCTTGCAAGATGGTGTCAAGAAAGCTTCGCCAGTATTGCTGGAGCCAGTCATGAAGGTTGTCGTAG
The DNA here is from genome assembly GCA_964547235.1 of uncultured Candidatus Saccharibacteria bacterium. Classification (GTDB taxonomy): domain Bacteria; phylum Patescibacteriota; class Saccharimonadia; order Saccharimonadales; family AWTP1-31; genus CAZHBD01. Next base: position 4,238 of record CAZJME010000006.1, on the reverse strand, counting down.
TTACACCGGAAGAGTTCATGGGCGACGTTATTGGTGATCTGAACAGTAAGCGTGGCCGTATCGAAACCATGGAAGACCTCAGCCCCGGCGTCAAGGAGATAACTTCCTTTGTGCCGCTTGGTGAAATGTTTGGCTACACGACTAACCTCCGTAGCATGACCCAGGGTCGTGCCAGTTCCAGCATGGAACTGGATCATTATGCCGACGTGCCTAACAACGTTGCCGAGGCTATTGTAGCTAAAAATAGCAAATAACATCGGAGAAAAACTATGGGTGAACAACAAGACAACAGTAACCCCGCGCGAATATACGATCAGACTTTAGAGGCCGAACGAAAAGTAACCGGGCGCGAGGTAGCAGAGTTTGGTAAATATGCGTTACGTTTCGTCATGCACCCACTGACAACCATAAGCAATTTGCTCAATGAACTCAACGTGAGCCTTGGCATACAAGAGATGTCTCCTCCTGCCGACCAAAGACCAGGCCAAAATGACCATTGATCGCTTTACAAATAATCGAAAATTAGTTAAAATTTAAGAGTAACTCGCGAGAGGGCTATTGCTTGTTGCCAAAGCAATTATGGATCGCGGTAGCAACAATTATCATAAACCCTTAAATAGTAAATAGGAGTCATCAAATATGGCAGATTTTGACAGAAGTAAACCGCACGTTAACGTTGGTACGATGGGCCACGTCGACCATGGTAAAACAACTTTAACCGCAGCCATTACGGCTGTTCTCGCCAAAAAGCTTCCTAGTGATGTAAACAAAAAAATTAACTATGACGAAATCGACAATGCACCAGAAGAAAAAGCTCGTGGTATCACCATCGCTACTTCTCACCAAGAATACGAAAGTGAAAAGCGTCATTATGCCCACGTTGATATGCCGGGACACGCTGACTACGTCAAGAACATGATCACTGGTGCCGCTCAAGTAGACGGCGCTATTCTGGTGGTATCAGCCGCAGACGGCCCCATGCCTCAGACACGTGAGCACGTGCTGCTTGCTAAGCAAGTCGGCGTTCCGAAGATCTTAGTCTTTATGAACAAGATGGACCTTGCCGACCCCGAATTAGTCGAATTGGTTGAGATGGACATCCGTGAGTTATTGGCTAAAAATGACTTCGATGAAAATGCGCCTATCATCAAAGGCTCTGCTACTAAAGCACTTGAGGGTTCTGCAGCCGATGAAGACGCCATTATGGAACTCGTTAAGGCCATGGATGACTATATCGAGGAGCCAAAGCGTGAACTCGACAAGCCATTCTTAATGCCAATTGAAGATGTCTTTTCAATTAAGGGTCGTGGCACAGTTGCTACTGGGCGTATTGAGCAGGGCATCGTAAAGGTAAACGAAGAAGTAGAAATCGTTGGCATTAAAGACACTCAGAAGTCAGTCGTAACCGGTGTTGAGATGTTCAAGAAGAATCTCGATCAAGGGCAAGCTGGTGACAATGTCGGTATCTTGCTTCGCGGTATCGAACGCGAAGACATTGAACGAGGCCAGGTAATCTGTAAGCCAGGTTCTATCACCCCGCACACTGAATTTGACGCAGAAGTGTACATCCTAACAAAAGAAGAAGGTGGCCGACACACCCCATTCTTCAAGGGATACAAGCCACAGTTCTATTTCCGAACCACGGACGTAACTGGTGAGGTTGAGCTGCCAGCCGATAAAGAAATGGTTATGCCTGGCGACACTATCACCTTTAAGGTAAAACTATTGGCTCCAATTGCCATGGAACAAGGCCTTCGCTTCGCAATCCGCGAAGGTGGCCGAACTGTTGGTGCGGGTGTAGTAACCAAGATCAACAAATAGTCTGTAGAACACAGATAAAAAAGAGGGGTACGCGACATCACCCCTCTTTTTTTCTTTGCTAGTTCCGTAAACAACTCAAGACTTTGCAATATCGGTAGGGCGTTGGCAACTACACACTTAAGTGAACGCGCGAGTTTGTACGCTCAAACTAAGTGGTTAGACCGACTAGCCAGGGTGGGTGCGGAACATTCCTGCTCCAGAGAGGTAACTAATGCATTCTGTCCAGATAGTACGGAGAAGCTCTACGCGGTGATTGTCGCATCTTCGGTGTAGTTCAGATGAGTACTGATGGTGAAAGAATACAATCAACCTACCCTGGCTGAAAACTTCATAACACACTGACCGATGAACAGGCTGTTGACATAATCTGATTGACCTATAAAATACACCTAACAACTTTAGGTGCTCAAAGGAAGAAAGGTTATTCGCATGGCAGAATCAATGCCGCACGGGGCTACTCCCAATGATACTCCCGAAATACTAGATGTGACAGAGAATGGCGACGGCAGTTACTGTTTGGGCTTTCGAGACGTCAAAGCGAGGGATGTATTCGCAACGCTTCGTTTTCATGAGCCAGATGAAGAGTGCTTCCAAAGACATGTGTCACGTATATTCGATGTCGCAGTCGAGCGAGGGATGTTCCAAAACACTCGGTTCGTCATTGCCGACCCAACAGACAGCCAAGAACTGCAAGGGGTCACTTTTGAACGTACTATGGTGTTTAGCGAAGAAGTGACTCCAGAGCAGGCACGACAAGCGTTTCTTGCCGCCTATGGACAAGCGGAGGAACACGCAAATGCTATGGTAATCCACGTTCTTAGTGCGTTCATTGATGCCGGCTTGATGCCTGCCCGTGGTATTACTTTCGATAGCCGTAATGAGATAGTTGCCGCCCAGCCCGATACCCTAGCCGCAGAACTAAATGCGCTTACAGAAAGACATTATGGCGGACAAGGTTTAGGCGGCCCAGCCATGGGTAGCTAAAGAGAGTTTTAGCAGACCAAAAACCCAAGAAGCATCGCCAGTCTTTGTTCAAAATTATTCTTGCATTTATGAAGCAGTTAAACAAAATGATCGGTGCATGCTTTACTCACAAATAAGAAGTATTGGCGTACATACCCCTGTCACAAACTAAATTAATGGTATTGTACTGCCAAGGACAGTCACTCGCAGTTTTATATGCAGCGATCAAACCACAGGTCCTTCCATTTCTATGGATATTATTGTAGTATAGTCTCACATATTAATCGTGGTGACTAAAAGTCGTTGCTTCCGTTCTTATGACGGAGTAGGGATGTTACATCGCACAAGAATAAGGAGCTTATTCTATGGCTGAAGCCAAAAAAGAAACCAAGCAGCGGATTCGTATTCGTTTAAAAGCATATGATCATAAAGTAATCGACCAAGCTGCCAAGCAGATCGTTGACACGGCACTGCGTACGGGCGCCAACATTGCTGGGCCGATTCCATTGCCCACCAAACGAACCACCTACACGGTTATCAAAAGTCCACACGTGTACAAAAAAGGGCGCGAACAGTTCGAGATGCGCGTCCATAAACGCTTAATTGACGTGATGGATCCGACACCAAAAACTATCGACAGCCTGATGAATATCAGTCTCCCGGCCGGTTGTGACGCTGAAATCAAAATGTAAGTATCTAGCCGCTAAACCAGGCTCAACTTCAGCGAAGTTTTTGGGAGCTATCGTATACTTCTTGACGTTTAGCTCAACAACCTTGCTATAATGTGCTTATGGCGCGAAATACAAAAAGACGGAAAGATACTAATCTACAAACCATGGATAGTATCTACCTGCTGAAGTTAGTCTTATTCTTGATAATGGGTTCCCAGTGGCTCTACCTTATAAGTGCTGATGGTGCACACCAGATCCCGCTTCCGGTGGGAGTTATTGTCGGTGCCATATTTGCCAGCCATGACCACTTTAAAATTGATCGTAAAATCGAATATGCCATATTGTTGATTGCTATGTTTGTGGGCTTCTGGTTACCCATGGGCATAAACGTGGTTCGTTGAAGGGCAATTGCATTTTCTGTCTATTATTGTAATATTCGTGCATGCTTTCGTTACCCGCTTTCTCACCCGAGCTTTTGAAGCAGGGCGCACCCTGCTTGCCAGAGGTTATCGGGCAGATGGACATTCCCAACGAGCTTGTCGAGCGGCTCAACGGGGTTCAATACCATAATCTGGCACTTTTATGCCACAAAGGATCCGTTGCCAAAAATTCTTTAAATGAGTTTGCGCAACTGTCGATTCGAAAAGGCTCCGAGCCCCGAGCAATGAAAAGGCTACTAAGACCAATCTTCGCTAGCTTTGTCGAGATTGTGGGGGAAAGTGGTTTTTTGCCTGAGGTAGCGCAGCATTCGATCATTCGTTCCGAGGGAGGCAATACGCATGT
>CAZJME010000005.1:0-14932 GCA_964547235.1 uncultured Candidatus Saccharibacteria bacterium | reverse complement strand
CCGACAGCGGCTCGATCAGCTTTACGACCGTTCTGGTCGGACAAGGTTTGCGTTTCGCAAGTACCGTTTCTGCACAAACCGATGCCTATGATTACATAGACCCCTCAATGCTTGCGACCACAAAAGTTGGCGAGGTGGTGGTCTATCCCGGAGAACTACGTCATCAAGGCCCGGACTTGCAGACAACACAAGGTACAAATGCTCGTATGCATATCACCGCCGGGTTTATACGCACGCCTAATTTGTAGTAGAATAGTCTACATATTGACAGATGTAGGCTTGTTTTGTTACTCTGTTATGGTATCTCAAAATTCTGTTCTTGGTGCGTATACAGGTTCACCTTCAGTAACAGGGGTGAAAACCACATACATCAAGCATTGTGCTCGTTGCGCTCAGCACAGAACATAAGGACAATAATGAAAGCACTCATTACTCGAAAAATTGGTATGGCAAGTACAGTGGCAGAAGACGGCACTGTAATTGGTGTTACCTTGCTTTCGGCCGAGCCAAATGTCATTACCCAACTCAAGTCAATAGACAACGACGGCTACAGTGCCGTGCAGCTTGGTGCTGGCAAGCAAAAGAAGCTTACCAAAGCCATTGCCGGACACCTAAAAAAGGCGAAGGCCAACAGTTCTGTGATGTGCGAAGTTCGAGTCAATGAATTACCTGAGGACCTCAAAGTTGGAGACAATGTCACCGCCGAGGTCTTTTCAGTTGGTGACATAGTAAAAGTAACTGGCACTAGTAAAGGCAAAGGGTGGGCTGGCACCATTAAACGCCATAATTTTAAGCGCGGGCGCAAGACTCACGGTGGCCGCAGCTATCGTCGTCCTGGCTCGATTGGTTCTATGTATCCGCAACACATTTTTAAAGGAACACGCATGGCCGGGCAAATGGGTGCCGAACAAGTGACTACCCAAGGACTCCGAGTGGCCCTTATCGACCCAGAGCTCAATGTGATCGGCATTATGGGATCGGTCCCCGGCCCACGCCAAAGTCTTGTTTTAGTGCAAGGAGCTGACAAATGAAAACCCCAGCTACTTACACAAAAACAGGAGTCAAGGCAACGACTGCTGCCAAACTAAGCAAAGAAGTTTTTGGGGTGCCTGTCGAGAATCATGAGTTGCTAAAACAGGCGTACGTTGCGTACCTAGCTAACGGCCGCGTAAACCTAGCGCAAACAAAGACGCGTGGGTTGATTCGTGGTGGTGGCCGCAAACCATGGAAGCAGAAAGGCACCGGACGGGCACGCTTTGGCTCAACTCGAAACCCAATCTGGCGCGGTGGTGGTATTGTCTTTGGTCCTACGGGCGAAGAAAACTACAAACACAGATTGCCTGTTGCCGCCAAACGAATTGCCTTACGCCAAGCATTAAGCCTAGCTTCTGACGATGGTCGCATTGTCGTTATTGAGACTTTCGATGCTAAAGACGGCAAGGTTGCAACAGCCAAAAAACTGCTTGATAAGATTCAAGCGAAGCGAAATATTTTGCTAGTTGTCAGCAACAAAGACGAGTCGATTATTCGCGCAACTCGTAACCTACCTGAAGTAAAAGCCGTCAATGCTATGTATGTCAACGTCTATGATCTTATGAATGCTGACACCGTCGTTATCGAAAAGTCAGCCCTTGAAAGTATTCATCAATGGCTCGGCAGTGCAAAAGCTGAGGTAAAGGCATGAAGACTATGACCTTAAAACCACGTATGAGCGAAAAAGCGTATGATCTGAGTCAAGTTAACAACGTCTACGTATTCACCGTTCCGACGACCGCCAACAAGCAGACTGTCGCCCAAGCTGTCGCCAGCCAGTTCAACGTAACGGTTGAAACCGTCAACATTGTCGTGCAAAAGGGTAAGCAAGTTCGAACTATTCGTCTTGGCAACCGTCGAGCACGACCGTCCATGGGTCAACGCAGTGATCTTAAAAAAGCCTATGTAACGTTGAAGCAAGGTGACCATATTCCGATTTTTGATAGCGAAGAAGAGACAAAGTCTGATGACAAAAAGACGAAGAAAGCTAAGGGGACGAAGTAATGGCCATTAAAACCTACCACCCGACGACTCCTGGCCGACGCGGCATGTCCAGCCAAGATCTAAGCGAAGTCACTCACAAACGACCTGTAAAATCCCTTTTAGCCGTTAAGCGTCGCGTCAACGGTCGTAATAATCAAGGTCGCATTACTGTACGCCATCGTGGTGGCGGTGCTCGGAAGTTTTATCGAATCGTTAATTTTAACATCGCTAATGGCCTGACGGCTACCGTAGAAGGTATTGAGTACGACCCAAACCGTAGCGCTCGCATTGCGCGCATTAAAGACAATGCCGGAAAATATCATTATGTACTTGCTGCGAAGGACATGAAAGTTGGGCAAAAACTTGTGAGCGGTCTCGAAGCCAGCATCGATACAGGTAATCGCATGCCACTGAGTAATATTCCTCTCGGAAGCACCATCTACGCTATCGAGCTACTGCCCGGCAAAGGCGGTCAATTGGTTCGTAGCGCCGGTACTGGGGCGCAGCTAGTCGCCAAAGAAGGCGAGTACGCCCAAGTTCGTTTACCCAGTGGTGAAGTCCGCATGGTGTTGCAAACCTGCACAGCTCAACTTGGTCGGGTTGGCAATGAACAACACCAAAACATCAAAGTTGGCAAAGCTGGCCGTTCGCGTCATAAGGGTATTCGGCCTACCGTACGTGGCGTCGTCATGAATGCAGCTGATCACCCTCACGGTGGTGGTGACGGTGGACGTCATGGTACCGCTAAAGACCCGCGTACTCCTTGGGGCCAAAAGACCCTAGGCTACAAAACACGTTCACGCAAGAGCACTGATAAATTTATCGTAAGAAGTCGTCATCAGGCGAAGAGGAAATAATCATGAGTCGAAGTCTTAAAAAAGGACCATTTGTAGACCCGAAGCTAGCGAAAAAAGTTGCTGCCTTGGGAAGTGAAGACCGCACAATCATCAAGACTTGGGCGAGAGCCTCAACCATTAGCCCTGACTTTGTCGGTCGCACTATTGCCGTGCATAACGGCCGTGTGCATGTACCTGTTTTTATCACAGAAAACATGGTCGGACATAAGCTCGGTGAGTTTGCTCCGACACGTAAGTTCCGCAACCATGGCGGCAAATTAGCAAAGGCAGGGAAGTAACATGAGTGTGCATGCAACAGCTAAGGGTGTGAGCATGAGCCCGCGTAAAGTTGGCGTGGTTGCCGCTTTGGTACGCGGCCGTAGTGTTGAAGATGCACTCGTCATTTTGAGCCATGTGCCACGCCGTTCTGCAGTACCTGTTCGTAAAGTTATCGAAAGTGCCCGTGCCAATGCTGAGCACAATCATAACTACAAACCAGAAACACTAATAATTAGTGAAATTAGCGTCAGCCCTGGTATCCGTATTAAACGTTACCGTCCCGCAGCACATGGACGTGCCTTGCCATTTCAGCGTCGCACCAGTCACATCCGTGTAGTGGTCGAGGGCGAGCAACGTCCTGCCAAAAAGACCACTAAAGAATCTAAACCAACGACTAAGAAGGAGGCAAAATAATGGGCCAAAAAGTAAACCCTATTAGTATGCGCCTTCAGGTCAACAAAGATTGGCGTAGTAAATGGTTCGCTAACAAACGCGAGTATCCAAAGTATCTCAGCCAAGACCTGGCAGTACGAAAAATGATCACGAACAAGCTCGGCAGTCGCGCTGCTATTAACAAGGTTGACATTGAGCGATCTCCGAACTTGGTGACAGTTACTATTTATACCGCTAAAGCCGGTGTCGTAATTGGTCGTGGTGGAGCTGGTGCGCAAGAACTAAAAGCTGCCATCGAAAAAATATATGGCGCTCAAACACGTGTCAATATTGAAGAAGTAAAGAAGGCCGAATTGCAAGCCAAGTTAGTGGCCGAAAATATTGCCCACCAACTCGAGCGCCGCATCTCTTTCCGTCGAGCTATAAAGTCTACTGCAGCCGCTACTATGCGTTCGGGTGCTAAAGGTATCCGCGTTGAAGTAGCTGGCCGCCTGAACGGCGCAGAAATGTCGCGCCGCGAAAAAGAGGTACAAGGCAGCGTTCCTTTGCATACGCTGCGTGCTGACATTGACTATGCGCAAGTGCACGCTCACACTGTGGCTGGCATTATTGGCGTTAAAGTTTGGATCTATAAAGGTGAGGTAGCCTAAGATGTTGATGCCAAAACGAACTAAGTACCGCAAGGTACGAAAGGGACGCATCACTGGCGTGGCGACAGCCGGTAATTACATTGCCTTTGGTGACTTTGCTCTACAAAGTCAAAGTGCAGATCGTATTACCAGTCGACAGATCGAAGCCTCACGTCAAGCTATGACACGCTACATAAAACGTGGTGGTAAAATCTGGATTCGAATCTTCCCGCACACTCCTGTTACCCGTAAACCACAGGATGTAAAAATGGGTAGCGGTAAGGGTAACCCGGAATTTTTCGTTGCCAAAGTTCGTCCCGGCACCATTCTTTTTGAGATGCAAGGTGTTAGTGAAGAAGTGGCCCGCGAAGCTATGCGGCTTGCCGGTCATAAACTTCCCGTAAAAACGAAGTTTGTCGTGAAAGAGGAGGCCTAATATGAAAATGTTAGAAATCCGCAAATACAGTACCGCCGAACTGACAAGCGAAAGTACCAAGTTACGCGACGAGATCGCCGAATTGCGACGTCGGGTGCATATGGGCGAGCAAACAAACGTGCGATTGATTCGCAACAAGCGCAGAGACCTTGCGCGCATGCTAACCGTACTCAGCGAACAACTAGCCAAGGAGGCAAAATAATGGCCCGAACACTTACCGGTATCGTTGTATCAAACAAGACCGACAAAACCATTGTGGTCAATGTCCGCCTGCACAAGACTCATCCTATCTACAAAAAAGCTTACAGTGAAACTAAGCACTTCATGGCTCATGACGAAAAGAATGAAGCCAATGTTGGCGACAGTGTCCAGATTATCGAAACCCGACCAATAAGTGCCTTAAAGCGCTTTAAGTTAGAGAAGGTTCTAGAGCGATCCGCCATTAGTGCCGACAAGACAGTTGAGGCGGTAACGGCAGAACCGGAGATCGTTAAAAAGAAGAAAACTGACGAGGAAGAGGAATGATACAGCAAGAATCACGACTAGTTGTCTGCGACAACTCTGGTGCCAAAGAAATTTTGTGCATCCGTGTTCTTGGCGGTACCCGTCGCCGATACGCTCGTGTGGGTGATGTTATTGTTGCCACCGTCAAGCAAGCCAATCCTCAAGGGAACGTCAAAAAGAAAAGCGTAGTTCGTGCCGTTGTGGTACGAAGCCGTAACGCCATCAAACGTAAAGACGGCTCGACTATTCGCTTTGACGACAACGCCGCAGTCATAATTGGCGATGACAAGCTACCAAAAGCAACTCGTATTTTCGGCCCTGTCCCACGCGAGCTGCGTGACATGGGCTACGGTAAAATTATCAGTCTCGCACCGGAGGTCCTGTAATGAAAGCGCCTATCATGTATAAGATTCGTTTGAACAAAGGTGACACCGTAATGGTTCGAACCGGCAAATACAAAGGACAGACTGGTACGGTTGTAAGGACACATCCCAAGACCAACCAAGTTACGGTTGAAGGCATCAATATCGTAAAAAAACACGTCAAACCAAACCGCGCTTATCCACAAGGTGGCATTATTGAGATAACCAAGCCTATAGCTGTATCGAAAGTTGGCATTGTTGACCCAAGTACGAAAAAGCCAAGTCGTATTGGTTACAGTGTTGCTAAAGATGGTAGCAAGAAACGAATCTATAAGAAGAGTGGAAAGGAGATCAAGTAATGGCCGAAGCAACCATAACTGCACGACTCAAAGATCTCTATAACAAGCAGCTCGTAAAAGAGCTGCAAGATGAGCTAAAGCTTGCCAACGTGCATCAAGTACCGCGACTTGAAAAAATTGTTGTTAATATCGGACTTGGTCGTGGCAAAGATGATAAAAAGCTTATCGAAGTCGCCAGCAACACACTACGTAAAATTACCGGTCAGCAGCCAATTGAAACTATTGCCAAGAAATCGATTGCCTCATTCAAGCTTCGAGAAGGTAATAAGATCGGTCTAAAAGTAACCTTGCGTGACGAACGAATGTACGAATTTGCTGACCGCTTCATGAACATCGTATTACCGCGTTTGCGCGACTTCCACGGTGTAAAAGCAGGGGCTTTTGATAAAAGTGGTAACTACAGCGTTGGCATGAATGACCAATCAGTCTTTCCGGAATTAACCTTCGATGAAACAACCACCGTACACGGTTTACAAATTATTTTCGTTGTTCGTGCCCAAGAAGTAGAACACTCTCGAGCTTTGCTTGCCAAGCTAGGGATGCCATTTGAGAAAAAGGAGACAAAGTAATGGCCAAGAAATCGATAATCGCCCGCGATCTCAAGCGCCAGAAGATGATCGCACAATATGCGCAGAAGCGCGCTGAACTAAAAGCCATGGGAGACCAAGAAGGTCTTGCAAAATTGCCACGCAATTCATCACCAACCCGCTGGAAGAACCGCTGCCAAGAAACTGGTCGTCCGCATGGTTACATGCGCACCTTCGGTCTGAGCCGCATTGCCTTCCGTGAGCATGCTAGCAAAGGTGAAATTCCTGGCGTAACGAAAGCGAGCTGGTAAGGAGGCTTATGTCACACGCAAGTACTGATCCCATCGCCGACATGCTATCTCGAATTCGCAATGCAATTGCCGTGCGTAAAACTGAGGTTGTTATGCCGCACTCTAAAGTCAAACAATCGGTAGCAGAACTATTAAAAGACAATGGTTTTATTGACAATGTTTTTGTAGGCGATGCCACTATTGGTAAAAGCTTGCACATTACTATCAACGCACCAGAACAAAATGCGCGGATTACTGAAATTGTTCGCTTAAGCACACCCGGTCGCCGTCACTACAGCTCAGCAAAAGAAATCCCGAGCGTCAAGAATGGTCGTGGTGTCGTTATCATTTCAACTAGTAAAGGTATGATGACAGGTCGCCAAGCCAAAACGGCGGGTGTCGGCGGCGAATTAATCTGTAAGGTATATTAATATGAGTCGCGTAGGTAAATCACCAATTCAAATCCCCAACGGCGTAAGTGTCACCATTGAACCTTCGAAAATTAGTGTTAGCGGTTCTAAAGGTAGCCTGTCTCAACCCCAACTCGACGATATTATCGTAAAGCAAGAGGGTGAACAGATCATCGTCTCGCGTGCTAACGAGCAGCCAAAAATACGGGCCAAGCACGGCTTAATGCGCGCGTTATTGAGTAACATGGTGACTGGCGTTAACACAGGATTCAGCAAGCAGCTAGAAATAACTGGCGTGGGTTACCGTGTCGCAATGGCAGGTGCTGATTTGAAATTCAATATCGGTTTGAGCCACGACGTCACCTATAAAATCCCTCAGGGCGTAACGGCAACTGTCGAGCAAAACATCATTACTATTAGTGGAATTGATCGCCAGCAAGTTGGCCAAGTAGCTGCCGAGATTCGCGCCCTCAAGAAACCGGAGCCTTACAAGGGTAAAGGTATTAAGTATGTCGGCGAACGTATCATTCGAAAAAGCGGAAAGTCAGGTAAGGATAAATAATGAATCGATTAGTTACTAAAGTTCAGAACCGGATACAGCGCAAGAACCGCGTACGAGCAACAGTGCATGGCACTGCCGAACGGCCCCGGCTTTCAGTTAGCGTTAGCAATCGTCACATTTCCGCCCAAATCATAAACGATGATACGCACACCACGCTCGCGGCCGCTACAACGGTTGGTGCCGCTACAAAAGGCACGATGAGCGATAAGGCCACCGAGATAGGCAAAGACATTGCCGCCAAAGCAAAGAAGGCAAAAGTCAACAAAGTTGTGTTCGACCGCAATGGTAAACTCTATCATGGACGTGTCAAAGCTTTGGCTGATGCAGCCCGTAATGCAGGACTGGAGTTTTAAATGGAACCACGAAGACGAAATAATCGCGTTCAAGAGCCAGTTGAAAAATTATTTGATGAACGCATTGTAAATATCGACCGCGTAGCTCGTGTTGTTAAAGGCGGACGCCGTTTCCGCTTCCGCGCCCTAGCTGTTGTTGGCGATAAAAAGGGACGCATTGGTATCGGTTCGGCAAAAGGTGCCGATGTGACTACTGCGGTTGCAAAAGCTATGGAAGTCGCTAAAAAGAACATGGTGTCAGTGCATTTGTACAAAGAGACTATTCCTCATGAAACCACCGCTAAAGTTGGTGGCGCCAATATCTTGATCAAACCAGCTAGCCCTGGTACTGGGTTAATTGCCGGTGGCGTGGTACGCACAATCTTAGAGGTTACCGGAGTAAGCAATGCTCTTAGTAAATCGCTTGGTTCAACCAATAAGACCAATACGGCCTATGCAACACTAAAGGCATTGCAGGCTTTGGCACCCGCCAAAACATGGGTTACCAATACGCACGGCGCCAAATCGTCTAAGCCAGCAGCTGCTAAGAAAGCAAAGGTTGCGGCATGAAATTCAATGAACTTAACGTAAGCAAGCAACGATCTCCCAAAAGAGTTGGGCGAGGAATCGCTGCCGGACAAGGCAAAACTGCCGGTCGCGGCACCAAGGGTCAAAAAGCTCGCACCGGTTACAGCAAACGCCCTGGGTTTGAAGGTGGACAGAATCCACTTAGTCAGCGTTTTCCAAAACTTCGCGGTTTTCGTTCTCACCGAACTAAAGCAGCAGTTATCTATACCAACCAACTTGCTGCTCTTGGCGCCAAAGTCGACAACCAAAGCCTCGTAGAAGCCAACCTTGTCGAGTCACCATATGTTCGCGTCAAATTATTATCTAAAGGCGAGTATAAGAAAAAGCAAACGATTAGTCTGCAAGCCGCTAGTGACAGTGCGCTAAAAGCTATTGAGGCTGCTGGCGGAACATTCAATGTTACCGCGCAAGTGGGTCGGCCAAAACAAGCTAAGAAAACAGACGACAAGTAGAAAACACATCGTTCGTTCTCAAGCAGTCAGCAGACTGTTATACTGGTCAAAGCAAAGAAGAGGGACAATCACCGGATGAGCTGGAAAGTAATTTGGGACTCACTTAAAACAAGCGACATGCGCAAGCGGGTTTTTGCTGTTTTGGGTATGTTATTGGTGTTTCGAATCTATGCGCATATCCCTGTGCCACTTACAGATGCTAAAAACCTGCAGCAAGTCCTCCAGAACATCTTCGCTTCAGAGAATACTCCACAGTTACTGAGCTTCATCAACGTTCTCTCTGGCGGTGCGTTAGCCAACTTCTCAATTATGTTAGTAGGTCTTGGCCCATACATTAACGCATCAATTATTATGCAGCTATTGACGCGGGCTATTCCAAAGCTTGAGGCGATGAATAACGAGGGTGAGTTTGGCCGACGAAAAATTAACCAGTACACTCGTATCCTTACTTTGCCACTCGCTATCATCCAATCAATTGGTGCAATATATCTTGTGAGACAATCTGCCAGTAGCATTGGCGGCCTTGGAGATATTACTGCAAATGCCGGTCTACTGCGTTGGGTACTTATGGTAGCAGCTCTCACCGGTGGCGCCATGATTCTTATGTGGCTCGGCGAGCTGATCACCGAACAAAATATAGGCAATGGTATTTCATTGATTATTACCGTCGGAATTGTGAGCAACCTACCAAAAAGCTTAGCAACTATCTTAGGTAGTGTCGTTACCAATGACAAAAAGTGGCATCTATTCGGCAAGCAGCTGCCCATAGACTCCTCGGCGCTTTTATACAGCTTGTTGATATTACTTATTATTACGATAGTCACTGTTTTGGTAGTGAAGCTTAATGAAGCATCTCGTAATCTTACTGTTAACTATGCTAAGCGCGTGCAAGGCAACAGAGCATATGGTGGAGTTACTACCGTTCTGCCGGTTAAACTTATTACCGCAGGGGTGATACCAATAATTTTCGCCGTTGCTTTCTTAAGCGTGCCGAGCTTTGCCGGCCAGATACTACTTAGTAACTCTAGTGTTCGTTTGCAGCACTTAGGCACGAATTTGGTGCAGCTATTCCAGAACCCGAGCGCACAGACTTTTCAGCAGGGCGGCTGGCATCCATATGTCTATCCGGTTGTTTATTTTACCCTCGTCGTTCTCTTTACTTTCTTCTACACGTCGATCGCTTTTAATAGCAAAGAAATTGCCGAGAACCTGCAAAAGCAGGGAGGTTTCATTTCAGACGTCCGCGCTGGTGTACAAACCGAAAAGTATTTGTCTCGAGTTGTTAATCGGCTCACTCTTTTTGGCGCCTTTGCCTTGGGCATACTAGCTATATTACCAATTATTGGGCAGATATTTCTTGAGACGAATATAACCATTGGAGGCACAAGTATACTCATTCTTGTTGCTGTTGCGCTAGAGACATTACGCCAAATTGAGTCGCGCGCTCTCATGGTTACCTATGATCAATACGAGCAACCAGATTTTTTCTATGATAGCGAACCTCCAACCACTGCTACTCGACGTCCCCGTTTCGCTCCTCGGCTGCCTCGTCTGCGACGAAATAAAACAATCAAAAAATAACTCTTTACAACAGGGTAGGAAATCTGATACACTATATTTCTAGTTATATTTATGGCCGGTAATAAGGAAGTAATTGAGCTCACAGGAACAATCATCGAGACCCTTCCGGGGACTCAGTTCCGTGTCGAACTCGAAAATGGCCATCAAATTATAGCTCATGTCGCAGGGAAGATGCGGAAACATTACATCCGAATCGTTCCCGGAGACAGCGTTACGGTCGAGTTGACCCCTTACGACCTTACGAAGGGAAGAATCACCTATCGCAAATCATAAAGCAGTGTGTTATGCATACGTGAAAGGAGCATAATCCGCATGAAAGTGCGTGCAAGCGTTAAGAAAATCAGTCCAGATGATAAGATCGTGCGCCGCAAAGGTCGCGTTTACGTTATCAATAAATTCAAGCCTAAGCACAAGCAGAGGCAGGGTTAAGTATGGCACGTATTTCTGGTGTCACCATTCCATCTGAAAAACAAATAGGTGTCGCGTTGACATATGTTTATGGCATAGGACCTAAGCACAGTGCTGATATTTTGACAGCGGCTAAAGTGGACACCACAATTCGCGTCAAAAACTTGACCGACGACGAAGTCGGTCGTATTCAGGATGTTATTAACGAAAAGTATATTGTTGAAGGTGAATTGCAACGCATCGTGGCAAGCAATATCAAGCGCCTCAAAGACATCGGAGCTTATCGGGGACTACGACACAAAGCAAGCCTACCCAGCCGCGGACAGCGCACCAAGACAAACGCAAGAACGCGACGGGGCAAGAAAGTAACTGTTGGCGGCACCGCGAAGAAGGTCGCGTCTAAGACTTAGGACTAATTATGGCAGAAACAACGACAACTACTCCCAAGCGTAAAAAAGTGAAGCGATCCGTTCCAAGCGGGCAAGTTCATATTTATGCGTCATTCAACAATACTATTATCACCTTTACTGATGCACAAGGTGGTGCTTTAGCTGCTTCAAGTGCTGGTGCCTGTGGCTTTCGCGGTTCGAAAAAAGGCACCGCCTATGCTGCACAGGTAGCAACAGAAAAAGCCGGACAGCTCGCCAAGCAGACTTATGGTCTGAGCAAGGTTGAGGTCTTCGTTAAAGGTATTGGACTAGGACGAGATTCGGCAGTTCGCACCATAAGCACCCTTGGCATGCAAGTAGAAAGTATTCGTGATATTACTGGCGTCGCTCACGGTGGCGTACGACCACGAAAGGCACGGAGGATTTAATCATGGCACGAGATAGACAATCTATTGTCAAAATGAGTCGACGTGACGGCTATGCACTCCATCCCAAAGCACACAAAGCCCTCGTTAAGCGCACCTCAATGCCTGGGCAGAGTGCTGGCTACAACTCACGCAACAAACCAAGTCAATATAGTTTACAGCTTCGTGAAAAACAGAAGGTAAAACGTTTATATGGGTTGTTGGAACGTCAGTTCTCGAACCTTATGAAAGAAGCTGACCGCAAAGAAGGCCAATCGGGCGAGATTTTGCTAGAGTACTTAGAACGACGTCTGGATAATGTTGTCTACCGCGCGGGCTTCGCGGTAAGTCGCCGCGCTGCTCGCCAGCTAGTGACACACGGCCACTTCATGCTTAATGGCCGTCGTGTCGACATTCCGTCAATCCGCGTAAAGCAAGGCGATACTTTGGTGCTCCGACCGGCTAGTCAGAAAAATGAGTACTTCAAACGAATCGATGATGTAAGTCCTGCCAGCAGTGACCAAATTCCAAGCTGGTTGAAAGTTAACCGAAAGAAATTCGAAGTTTCAGTCAGCGGTGCGCCTAGCCGAGACGATGCTGAACCTGAAATCAAAGAGCAACTAATCGTCGAATATTATTCACGCTAAGGAAGGAAGAGACAGGCATGTCAAAACACATTCACACACCGGCACTCGTCAACATTGACGACCACAGCAAAACATCAGCAACCTTTGTAGTTGAGCCACTACATACCGGCTACGGGATGACACTAGGTAACAGCTTGCGTCGTGTTTTGCTATCAAGCATAGCAGGAGCAGCAATAACTTCTTTCAAAGTTGAGGGCGTAACGCACGAGTTCACGACGCTCAAGGGCGTTAAAGAAGATGTCGTCGATATTATGCTTAATCTTAAGAGTTTGCGCTTCCGTGTTTTTAGCGATGAACCACAGACGCTTCGCCTAACAAAATCAGGTTCTGGCAAGGTTACTGGTAAAGATATCACCACTAACGCCGATGTGGAAGTCGTGAACCCAGAGCAAGTAATTGCCACTATCGATGATGCAAAAGGCAAGCTAGTTATCGATCTTGTCGTTGAGACTGGCCGTGGCTATCACACCATCGAGGAAGGTGCTAAGCACAAAAATAGTGACATGATTGCTCTAGACGCAGTCTTCACACCGGTACTGCGGGTGCGTTACAAGGTAGAAAATACTCGTGTTGGCCAAATGACTGATCTCGATAAACTACTCATCACCATCGACACCGACGGGTCTATTAGCCCTCGCGACGCGTTTGAAGAAGCCGCTGCAATTTTGGTTAACCAGTACACTGCACTCGCCGGACAGACACGTGTCGAAGCGCCAGCACCTGTTGTCGTCAACAACGAGAACGATATTGCAAGTGGCACAGACAACGATGACCCTACCGAGCTCATGACCTCTATCGAGGATCTCAACCTTTCTGCACGGACCACCAATGCGCTCGTTAACAATGAGATCCACACCCTCAAAGATCTATTTAGCCTGAACGACGCTGAGCTGCGCGACCTAAAAGGATTCGGTAGCAAGGCACTAGACGAAGTTAAAGAAAAACTGGCGGAGATGGAGCTCTAGAATGCATCGTCACGGATATCAAGGCCGCAAATTCGGCCGCGAGAGAGATCAACGCCGCGCGCTCATGAAGGGCTTGGCTGATTCGCTCGTTCGTGACGAAAAGATCGTCACAACCCTGCCCAAAGCTAAGGAGCTTGTACCGTATATCGAAAAGCTCATAACAAAGGCTAAAAAAGGCGATCTTCATAGTCGACGACAGGTAATTGCCGGTCTGCAAACAATTGAAAGTGCTCACAAACTAGTTGACGACATTTCGCCTAAGCTCAAAGGGAGAGTTAGCGGCCATGTGCGCGTCACTCGCCAGGGCGTACGCCGGGGAGATAATGCCGAAATGGCCAGCGTGAGTTTTGTTGATGACCTCAAAGAAGCACCCGTAGCAAAGCCAGCTGCGAAAACAATCAAGAAAGCAGAGGCTAAATGATGAAAACCTATAGCCAAAAACCCAGCGAAGTGACACGCAAATGGTATGTTCTTGACGCAAGTGAAGCTCCTCTGGGACGTCTCGCTACTATTGCGGCGAGTTTACTAATCGGTAAAGGTAAACCTAGTGTAACCACTCACGTTGATGGTGGTGATTATGTCATCATTATTAACGCCGACAATCTTGTAGTCACCGGTGATAAAGAACAAAAGAAAATTTACTACCGCCACTCAAACTACCCTGGTGGCCTTAAAAAGGCAACACTCAGCGAGAAGATGGCAAAAAATTCACCAAGCGTTATCGAAGCAGCTATTCGAGGCATGCTACCCGTGAACAAACTACGACCTGGCCGTTTAGAACGATTAAAAGTCTACGCTGGCAGTGACCACAACCACAATGCGCAACAACCAGAATCTTTGAGCCTGAAAGGGGCTAAATAATGGCTGAGAAACACTACAACTATGCTCTTGGACGTCGTAAAAGCTCAACAGCACGCGTTCGCTTAACCAGTGGCAGTGGTAAGATTACCATTAACAGCAAGCCGGCTGCAGAGTACTTTGCCGCCAGCAAATACTTATTAAACGAACTTGAGCGACCTTTCACTGTCCTCGAACAAAACAACAAGTACGACGTGTCTGCTGTTGTAGATGGCGGGGGCCACAGTGGTCAAGCCGATGCCATACGCTTAGCTATTGCCAAAGCCTTAACTGTTATGAATGACGACCTGAAGAGTACACTCAAACGTGCTGACTTACTCGGGCGTGATCCGCGCGAAAAGGAACGAAAGAAGTTTGGCCTTAAGGGTGCACGCAAGCAACGTCAGTTCACTAAACGCTAAAGACTGATTACTAAAAACATCAAAGCCTGGGAAACTAGGCTTTTTTAGTTGTGAACCTGCACTTCCACATCCAATGTAAAACCTGTTTATGCTTGTTTGGGGGCCTCCTTCTCGCCAACAAGAAGTCTGTCTGAGCATGATAGAGTTTCAATCTACTAAACGTTACTGCATTGTTTCTGGCAGCGTGCTCAGTCTATAAGGAGTATTATTTTGCGCAACCTAAGCCTAGATCAACCGGCACTTCTTTAACTTTTTGTAGCCAAAGTAGCCGAGGTAGCCAATCAAGCCGCTACCTAAGAAGGTT
>CAZJME010000004.1:0-15227 GCA_964547235.1 uncultured Candidatus Saccharibacteria bacterium | reverse complement strand
TGAAATCACTTATAACCAGTTCACGGATTAAGCTGCGGTTACTTGCCTTAAAGAAGCGACTTACTCTATTCATTGTTTCGCCACCTCCTGATAAAAATCCGCTACTTTATCAATAACTCTACTCCAATTGTACTTTTTTGCCGTTTTTACACCTTCTTGCGAGAGCCGCTCTCGAAGCTGTTTGTCTCGAAAAACACGCTTTATTGCTTGGCTCAGACCTTCGACATCATCGTGTTCTACTATAAGGCAGTTTTTCCCGCTGAAGCAAAAGTCTCGGTTCCCATGCGCATCAGTACATATCACCGGGCAGCCGGCAGCCATTGCTTCAAGAATCGGCAGGCTAAAGCCTTCGTGACGTGAAGTTTGCACAAACACAGTTGCTTGATTATAAAGCTTATTCACCTCTTCATTACTGGGCTTTTCAAAATATGCGATCCTTTTATCCATCTTTTGCATATCTTTTTCGATACCAAAGAGCCACATATCAGGACGCTTTTCACCGAGCGACTTCCACGCTTCAAATGTCATCTTAAAATTCTTTTGGAAGAAGCGCCGACCCACCGCTAGTAACACATTTGCTTCTCGAGAAACACCCTTGAGTTGTTTGTAGTTTGTATCGTCGTACCCACATGGTATGGCAGTTGCAGTAAGACCGAGGGACTTAATTTCACCGAGATTATACTTAGACGTCGTCATATTCTTGAACTCTTTACGATAACATGCTACGACCGAAGCCTGAGCCACGACATCTCCTGGATAAAACCATGTCTCAAACTCCTGGATAAAATACACCGGGATTCCCTTTTTGACAGAGGCAAGCCAGACGGGAAACGCCGTCTCCCACCAGGTCGCTACTTTTATCGCTTCTTCTTTTTCGAGCGCTATCGTCATGCGTTCATAGTTTTTAAAAGTACGAATTTTGACTTGTTCATTCATTTCCCATGGACGGCCATGCCAGTCCATCCCCCACACCTCGACATTAAAACCACGTTCCGCCAAACGACTTGCGTGTTCAAACACAATTTTTATACCGCCACTCATGCCCATGGTTTGTAAGACAAAAATAATTTTGATGCGGCCTTGCTGGTCTCGCACATTTCGCTTATCAAACCAGTCTCCCCATTTTTCCCAAAAATAGGAGATTGATTGTTTTTCTTTCTCGGTAATCGTAGCGTTTTTTGCACGCGTCGCCGATTCGACATGTGTTAACGTTGCCGCAGGAAAGTATAGTGTTCGATAGCCCGCTTCCCAGCCGCGAACACACCAGTCCATATCCTCAAATGCAAATTGAAAGTTGTCATCGAGTACCCCCACGTAGTTAAGGAATTCTCTTTTGACGTACATGCATGCTCCGGTGACACCAATGCAGTACTGGGGAATATTTGCCGGCCCATAGTTTTCTTCTTGAAAGCGGTAGTAATGATCAAACCATTGTGGCGCATCAGTGTTGCGGTGGCTGCCGGCGCTTTGAATACGACCGTCTGGATACAGTAATTTCGGCCCGACAATTCCAGTATCAACGCCAAACTCATATGCCCCATATTGTAGGGCCTCGAGCCAACCCTCGTGTGCAACGATGTCACTGTTCACTAATATTACATCATGTTTTGGATCCGATGCTTCGAGACCTGTGTTAACCGCTTTTGCAAATCCGCCATTTTTTTTGCGATAGAGTACTTTAATTTGATCATCTTCAAATTGCGCCAGCTGATCTTTACTTGTGGGCTGACAATAATCATCGACGATGAGCACCTTTGCATATTTTGGATTTGTCGTTTTTTTGATACTTTCGATGCAGTCTTTCAATACCTTGTAATCGTTATAACTCGGTATGACGATAGTAACTGGTTTGGCATGCTTCTCGTACCATGTCTGTATTGCCCCAGGCTCAACACCCGTAACAAGACCGTTCGGGAAAATCAGATTTGAGCCAAGATGTCGGTCGATACTAATAAGCTCTTGTTTGACCTTGTGCACAAAGCCTTTCGGCCCATATTTTATTCCATATTTTGTAGCATGGACGAAGAGCTTGTGAGGGGGACGGCCCTTATAGCGGATCTGCCCCGCAATAACCCTGCGGCCAACTTTTTTCGTAACTCGAAATAGTGTTTTAGCTTTTCTCATCTTGTAACAATGTATCTATAACTATACCATAGGAGTATGAAGATTGTGGTTGATGCGCGCGAACTACGTACTAGTAGCGGCCGCTATGTTGAGCGATTACTACACTATCTGCAGCAAATTGACACGAGCAACCGATACACAGTGCTACTAAAGCCAAAAGATCTTGACGATTGGAAGCCAAGCAATAAACAATTTTCCAAATTAGCTTGTCGGTATAAAGAGTTCACATTTTCTGAACAGCTTGGATATCTCAAGTTACTTCGCGACCTAAAGCCCGACCTGGTACATTTTACATTTCCACAGCAACCAATCCTATATGGTGGTAAGACAATTACGACGGTACACGATCTTACTACCGCACGTTTTGGTAATCCTTCAAAAAACTGGCTCGTTTTCCGTATCAAGAGGTTGGTGTACCGAGTTCTGTTGCGAGTAGCGGCCCACAAGTCGGCAGTCGTACTTACGCCTACGCAATGGGTTAAGGAAGATCTGGCTCGTTTTGCTCGAGTTAATAGTAGAAAGATTGTTGTCACTCCTGAAGCCGCTGATCCGTTAGCTGATCATTCTCAGGAAGTTCCGGAACTCAAGGATAGCCACTTTATTATGTACGTAGGGCGCCCAAACCCGCACAAGAACCTAAACCGTCTAGTAGCAGCTTTTGCGATACTTAAGAAACAGCACTCCGATCTACAGCTTGTCTTGGTCGGAAAACAGGACGCTAATTATCGCTTGCTTAAAAAATACGTTAAGAAACTTGGCATTGAAGATATTGTTTTCACTGGGTTCTTACCCGATAGCCAAGTTAGGTGGCTCTATGAGCACACAGCTGCATACGTATTCCCGTCCTTAAGCGAAGGTTTTGGCTTGCCGGGGCTCGAGGCAATGGTTCACGACGCACCCCTGATTAGCAGTAATGCCACCTGTCTTCCAGAAGTATACGGCGATGCGGCGATCTACTTTGACCCAACAGACCCAAATGACATCGCCAAAAAAATTGCATCGGTTATCGACAAACCAGAAATTGCCAAAAGCTTGCGCCAAACCGGCAAAAAGCAAGCCGCTCGTTATTCGTGGCAACGAATGGCTGAGGCGACCGCCGAAGTTTACCGATCGCTACTTTGAGGCTACTCGCTTACCCCTTTTAGCACAATGTGGCGTTCACGACCCTCGCCGACCGACTCAGTTGTCAGGCCGTATTCACCAGCAAGCTTATGGATGGTACGACGATCTGCCGCGTTCATCGGTTCTAATGTTTTGTCTTGCCCGGTCTTTTTTACCTCATCAAGCCATTCTTTGGCTCGTTCGCTGAGTCGATCGGCGCGCGCTTTTTTATAATCTGCAATATCAACACTAACTCGCGAAACCTCGTGATCATTATTCTTAAGTGCTGTGCTCACTATATACTGCATGGCTCGCATTGTTTCGCCATTGTGACCGATTAGAAAACCGTTTAAGTGCGTGCTTGGCACGTGAAGCTCAATAACTTCACCCTCGCTATTGGTTGCATAGACATCAGTATTAAGACCAAAAAAGGACAAAAGATCCTCAAGATATTTTTTAGCGAAAACTATTGATTCTTCCATTATCGTTTCCTCCGTTTACCTTTGTTTTTAGTGGAGGTTTTCTTTTTGTTTTTAGGCGGCAGAACTTCTGCCTCAATTGTCGTGTTGCTCTTGTTGTCTGTTGCTGAAGTAAGTTCGGCCTTGTCTTGGTTCAATATTTTCGCCTGCTGCGCGAATGCCACCGCGCCACTCGTAAACCAGTACAGCGACAAAGCAGAGGCAATATTAACAGTAACTAAGAAGATGAAACCCGGCAACAAGAACTGCGTAAAACGCCCCATCGAAGCCTGCACTTCGGCCTGATCGGCTTGTTTACCCTGGCCAGCATCCTTCAAGATTGTGCGTAGGCTACGACTTTCCTTGTCACTTGGCATGAGTTGCTTTGCCTGGTAGTACTGCACGACAGCACTGGCGACTACGATAATCATGGCTGGCCAATAAACACCCCCAGTCTTACCAAGAGCTGCTTTGGTTAGATCCACCACCCCAAGCAGAGTGCTATCGAACCGACCAATGTCTGCACTAAGAGTTTTTACCCAACTTAATTGATGCACCCAACCATACGAAAAATTGATAAGGGCGTGCGGATCATTGACAATTCGGTGCAAGCCACTATATAGACCAATGAAAATAGGTATTTGCACGATAAGCAACCCGACGCTAGCAAATGGGTTAATCTCTTTCTCTTTGTAAAGCTCCATCATCATCATGGACTCTTTTTGTCGATCCCCTTTAGCCGCTGCTTTTATACGTTTTAGTTCTGGCTGCAATTCGCGCATTGCTTTAGCTTGATGTAACTGCTTCTTAACCATAGGCCACATAAGTAGTCGCACAAGAACAGTAAAGATAATAATGCTCAACCCAAAGTTATGCCCTGGCAGCAGAGCGTAAATAATAACCAGCAGGTTAAAGATGGGTTTTACGATCAAAGTTGTAAACATTAATTCTCCTTTGTGTCTATAGTAGCACGCTTAATTGATTTGCTTTTTGCAACGAGCCCTGCCCGCGTGAGTACCTGATGCAACTGCTTAGCAAGTCTGTCTGTGTCGATTGAAGCAACCTCCGGTCGAAAGACCGTCAAGACTATGTCGTGTGGCTCTGTTTGGGTAGCGAGCGCAACCTGAAGCAGTTCGAATAACCGTCTCCGAATTCGATTACGAACAACTGCGGATTTGCTCACTTTTTTGCTCACTACCACCGCACACCGATATGTTTCGCGACGAGTATTCAGCACGCTGCGAACGGAGAAAAGCTCGCCCCTCGTGTTTACGCCGTGTTTATAAACATAGTTCAGGCTACTGTGCCCGTGGAAACGATAACCACGCCTCAGCATGACTAAAGTACAGCCTTTAGTGAGATAGCCGCACTCGGCCCTTAAGGCGACGGCTCTTCAAGACTCTCTGGCCAGCCTTGGAGGCCATGCGTTTTAGAAAACCATGCTCTTTGGAGCGCTGGCGTTTTTTTGGTTGATAAGTTCGTTTAGGCACGTGTTACTTCCTTTGTTGTCTGTAATACACAGTCAAATTAACAATATTTACCCCACAAATTTTAACAAGTTTTCCACCTTTAACCAAGTATTTTCCACAGATTATCAGATACGTGGCAGTCTTGTGTATAACTTTAAACCTGTTGTTCTTGTTTTGATATCCAACTCTTTTAGCACCCAAGGTGGGTGTGGAAAAGTGTAGGTATTTTGTATAGAATACTCTGTACAAAGTTAAGGAGAGGGTGTGAACGACGGATTGTGGCAAGCAGTCTTAGGGGAAATTGAGCTATCGGTTTCGAGGGCCAGCTTTATCACATGGTTCAAAAATACTCGTTTACTCCGTTACAAAGATGGTGTTTTGGTTGTTGGTGTCCCTAATGTGTTTATAAAGAATCAGCTTGAACGCAAGTTTAACCAACTCATAAGCGACGTACTTGAAAAAAATCAGGTTAAACCAAAGACTATACAATACAAAATCTATTCTGTTGGATTGGCAAGAAAACTGCCTGAAGAGCCTGTCCTCGTAGCTTCGTCATCCAAAGAAAGCACTCCCTCTTCGAAAATGCCCACCAGCAGCCTGCGGCACAGCTACCGACAGGGTCTTAATGAACGATACACGTTTGAGAATTTTATTGTCGGTTCAGGCAACGAGCTGGCTTACGCTGACTGTCAGGCAATCGCCGCAAAACCGGGCACCAAATATAATCCTTTGTTCCTATACGGGGGTGTGGGTATCGGCAAGACCCATCTCATACAGGCAGTTGGCAATGCAATTCTTGCCAATAATCCACGCGCGCACATTGTCTACATTTCAACCGAGCAATTTGTTCAGGAATTCCTAGACGCAATTCGGTATAAAAAGAATACTGATTTTGCTGGCTTTTATCGTACTGCGGACGTACTTATTGTCGACGATATGCAATTTATAGCTGGCAAAGAGAAGACGCAAGAAGAGTTTTTCCACACCTTCAACGCCCTGCACCAAGCAAATAAACAGATTATCATCAGTAGCGATAAACCACCGAAAGACATACCCACTCTGGAAGACCGGCTCCGTAGTCGTTTTGCCTGGGGAATGAGCATAGATATGCAAACTCCTGACTTTGAGACGCGCTGTGCTATTGTACAAACAAAAGCGACTGTTCATGGTATTAGCCTGTCGCAGGAAATTGTCGAATTTCTCGCCAACAATATTCAAACCAATATCCGCGAGCTAGAAGGTGCCTTAAACCAGTTGCTGGCATTTTGTGAAATGCGTGGCTTAGAGCCAGATTTACAGATCGCTTCAACCCTGCTTGGTGGTAATAAAAGTCGGCCAAAACACGTGAGCGCAAAGCAGATTATCGAGCGTACCGCGCGGCATTTTTCGGTTTCTCTTGATGATATATTGGGCCCAAAACGGGATAAAGATATTGTTGTGCCTCGCCAGGTTGCTATGTATATGCTACGTAGCGAACTCCATTTGAGCTTCCCAAAGATTGCCAGAGAATTGGGTCGAAAAGACCACACTACGGCTATTCATTCAGTTGAAAAAATCGAGAAAGAGTCTTCGCTTGACGCGGATATCCGCTCTGCTATAGCGGATATAAAGGAGCGTCTGTATGCGTAAAAATTGTGGATTGGCTGGCGATAGTTTGTGGGTAAGTTTGGATAAACTAAAGACCTATACACACCAAGTAACGCAGGTTTTGATTTTACACACTCCGAAGCCTTATTTTGCTCAGTTTTTGAACCGTTTTTCCTTAGACTTTTCCTCTGCTTCCGTGCCGCTTTCTCCCTTGTCGTCGGGTGATTTTTCCGCACTTTCCACACCATTTACTATAACTACTACTATTTATATATAAACAATAAGGATTAGTAATGAAACTCCAAGTAACCCAGGAAAACTTAAGCAAGGCAGTGAGTGCAGTTTCGCGTGTTGCAAATACACGAAATACTTTGCCCATACTCTCGAACATTGTGCTCAAGACGGTAGGCAATCGTCTTGCGATATCCGCTACCAACCTTGAGATTGCCATCACTCAATATATTGGCTCAAAGGTTGGCGAACCGGGCAGTATTACCGTTCCTGCACGACTCACGCAAGATTTTGTAAACAGCTTACCTCCAAGCGTTATTGACCTCGAGCTTGACGAATATAAATTACATCTAACGACCGATCAATACAAATCTGTTATAAACGGTGTTTCAGCCGAAGAATACCCTGTTATGCCAACTATTGAAAACGGAAATAGTTGGACAGTCTCAGCGGAAGTATTTAAAAAGGGCTTGCAGCAGGTTCTTGGTGCGGCTAGTAACGACGAAGCCCGACCGGTTCTAACAGGCGTGTACCTCCACAACGTTGATAAGCAGCTATATCTTGTTGCCACCGATAGTTACCGGCTAGCTGAGAAAAAAATGCCAAAAGTTGCTACAAACGCCACATTACTCATACCTGCGACGGCGCTTCAGGACCTACTCCGGCTCATTAACGACACGGTTGAAGTAATCGATGTATTGAGCGATGAGCAACAGGTTCTATTTAAAGCCGGAGACGCAGAGCTGGTTACTCGGCTTATAGAAGGTAGTTATCCCGATTATCAAAAACTAGTTCCTCAATCCTTCGCCAATGTAGCTAAAATCAAACGTAGCGAACTAACTAATATAACAAAAGTTTCTAGCCTGTTTGCGCGCGAAAGTGCCGGTAGCGTCACTATTCAACTTGATCAAAAAGCACAAACGGTTAGTATTCGGGCTGTCGCCTCGCAACTGGGCGAAAACGTAGCCACTGCAAGCGCTAACATTACCGGAGAGGGGGAAATAACCCTAAATTCCCGCTATATTCTGGATGCGCTCAATGTTTTGTCTGAGGATGAGGTAGAGCTTTGCTTTAATGGCAAGCTAGAAGCCTGTGTCTTGCGCGGAGCAAACAGCAGCGATTATACACACGTTATAATGCCACTCAAGAGCTAAAAGAGTAAAGCTGTTACTATAAGGGCGCACTATGTTAGTAAGCCTTCGCCTCCAGCATTATCGCTCATATAAAGATGCTTCGTTTGAGTTCTCTCCTGGGGTGAGTATTATTGTTGGCCCAAACGCAAGCGGCAAGACTAATCTCCTCGAAGCAATACTGGTGGTTTGCACCGGGAGTTCATATAGAGCCAAAGACAGCGATCTTATTGAGTTGAACCACGCATGGGCTCGTATATCTGGGCAGCTGGACGATGAGGACAGAACTGTTTATTGGGATTCTAGCGCGGCTGCTAAGACAGAAAAACAATTCAAGGTCAATACGCAAAGTTTTAAGCGTTTGCCAACTAGGTACAAAACACCCATCGTTTTATTTGAGCCAGAACACCTGCAGTTACTACAGGCGGGACCTGATTTACGAAGAGACTACCTAGATAATATCCTAGAAAGTCTTCGGCCCGGATACAGTAGTATTAGGCGGGCCTACCAACGAACTTTAGCACAACGGAATCGGCTCCTAAAGCAACCCTTGCCACCTGCCCGGTCAGAGCTCTTTGTGTGGAATGTGCGGCTTGCAGAACTTGGTGAAAAAATTGCTCACGCACGGGCACAACTCGTGGAAGAGGTTAATGAAGAGATGCCTAAACTCTACCAAACAATTGCTGGAAGAATGGACAATGCATTGGATAAATACAAACCAAACTTCCCATCAAAAAGCTACAGCAGCAGCTTCTTAAAAGTACTCGATACGACTTTAGACATAGATAGAGAACGCGGTTTCACGGGCCACGGGCCTCATCGTGAAGACTTCATGGTGAGCATTAACGGCCAGAATGCCTATAATACGGCTTCTAGGGGTGAGATACGAACGGTGCTGCTTAGTCTGAAAATTATCGAACTACGGCTTAAGGAGCGTTTCTACAAGCGCCCACCAATGCTTTTGCTTGATGACGTGTTTAGCGAACTCGACGGCTCCCGGCGCAAGGCCCTGACGGGGTTTTTGCAAAACTATCAAACATTTATCACTACAACCGATGCGGATGTCGTACTACACCACCTTATAAGTAGCGCCAATATCATTCCAACGGTCTAATCACCTCCTTCGTCACCCTGAGCCTGGGCGTTATTATCTACCTCGCCTGTTTCATATAATACTTTTTTGTTTGTTTTGCCTAATACCAGTAACTTGATTTTTGTTATTTCATAATATTCGACCGACACGGAATAATCGGTTTTACGATTAACGCGAATATCAAATGTAACAGAGGGATTGGCGCCACTGTCGCGATCGAACGGTACCGAAGCGATGCTATCTACATATACACTGATCTCTGGGTTTTTCTGGCCGAGCTGGGTGGTAAAGGTCGCGAGTGAGTCCTCAACAGCCTGTAGTTGGTCATCACTTATCCCTGTCGATAGTATTTTACTAAACCCTAAATAATTAGGTCCTTGCGCATTGTCGCCAAAGCTTTCAGTGGCCTTACCGGCTGGATTAGAAACGGTTTCCCTAGAAGCTGGATCGTAGTATTCTCCAGCGTCTCCTGGGTTGGTTGGTGGCGTGCTTTTTTTGTGCAGTATCCCATAGCTCAACGCGACAAGAAAAAAGATGGATACGCCTACGATCAACACAGTACGCTTCCTGTTATCTTGTGGCGGTAACGTTGTATTCGTTTTTTGGTAACTATTGAAAGATTGCATAAGCACTTCCTCCGCTCATATGGCTTATAATTTGATCCGGGTCCCATTCTTTGTCGCTGGTGTTGCTGTGACCCGAATCGCCCACTTTAAACTTGCCCGAAGCGGTAACGCCCCGGATGACAATAAAGTGGCCTCCGGTCGTAAACGGTTCCGGACCGTGCCCGGCAGCGATGACTAATTTACCAGCCTGTAGGGCTTGGACGATTTTTACCTTATTATTTCCCACTGGCTCTGATTTTAAGCTCCAGTGTTGGGCCAAAACTGGGCCAATCGACCAACTACTTCCCTCGCCGTCAATATAGAGCCCTTTAGAAGCAGCATAATTTGCCGTATCCACCGGTGTTACTCGTTGATGGGTAATATTGGTAATTATCATAGCCATGGCGCTCGGACCGCAACCCGCAACACCGACTGTACTTGAGCCATATGGCGAGTTCTTCCAAACGGGATCGTACTGGCTATAGACAATAAACCCGTCAACGAATTGTGTATTCGTGCCGTTGCCACCTATACAACCACCTTCTTGCTGTGTCGGAGCGGCTGGCGCCGGCTGATCGGGCGATGAAGCCTGGACTGGCGTAACGCTACCGCCAAACTTGGCCAGCACCGCTCGAGCATTGGCAATGCGTTTATCTAACGCCTGAACATTGGTGAGCGGTGTGGTGCTACTACTCCCACCCACTACGGCAACTTCAAAAAATCTGCCCCAAAACCAGGATGCTAAATCAACGCTGGGCTGTTTTTGGATGCCTATAATATTGCCGCGGCTTGTGGCTTCATACCAAGCATATGCCAATTGTCCATCAAGCGATAGCGGATCGAGTCCTTGAGACGCCGTCCAGCGTTTGAGGTTAGCAAAGCGGCCGCCGGTATCCCACTGAAACATGCCTGAGTACTTACCGTTTTTACTGACTGACTTCGGATTAACACCGGACTCTATTGCGGCGTTGCCAACAATTCCAGCGGCCTGGTCGGGGGTAAGGCCTTTGGCCACAAAAAAGCGAAAGGTTTTTTCGACATTATCGTTTCCGGCTAAATTGATACTAGAGCTAGAACCCATAGAACAAAATCCGCTGAGTGGCTGGTCGCCGGAGCAATTGAGGGCAACAATCCCCTTGTTTCGTAGTTCGGCCTCATTACAGTTTTGAGTATCGGCGAGGACGGGGCTGGTAGTAAAGAACAGTAACAGCGCAAAAAACACTGAGATTCCGCGTTTATAAATAGTCACACCTCCCCAATGCATTATGTGCCCGTCGTGGACCAATGCCACGCTTCACTCTTAAGTTGGAAATAACCATACTTAGCCGCATTTGCTTTTAACCACTGCCATCGAGGGTTACTCGGACAGCTAGTGCCATTGGGATAACACATGTTGCCAAAATCAACAGCATTTCCTTTTTCGTGTTGAGAAGTGCCCGGTTTGGCGGTCGGTGGGTGGCAGGCGCTGGCGGGCGAGGTTTGCCAGTTTGGGCAGTTAGATTTACGAAGTGCGATCTGACTGCTAGGATCGCGCCAACCGCTCGAAATTGGTAACAAGTTAATACCGTCCTTTTTAGCGGCGTCAAGCATAGCGGTAAATTGCGGTAAGTTGGTGGTAGCGATCCGTACACTAGTACCTGGAATAACTGAGGTCTGACCGGTCGTTATTGCCGATCCTGACGGTTTAGCTAGGACTGGCTGGTTCTGCGAGGTTTGGGTAGGTTGCGTCGCAGCATTGGAGGCGCCGGCGTCGATGTCTTCTGGGACAAAATCTGCCGACAACCCATCTATCATATCCATATAGGCAAGGTACGCTTTGAATCGTTTTGTTTGGTCTTGTTTTGCTAGACAATCATCTTCATTTGATTCAATCTTGGTTAGTAAATCTGGTGACTCAACACAGTTGGCGATATGCTTCGCTAGAGCACTGTCATCTTTTGGTTGCAGGGTGTCTGCGTCGATGTCTCCCGATGATACTAGGGCCCGTATGTTCTCATCGGGATCAATGGCGGCAATATCCGAACGCATGATTACCTGCAAGTTTCCGGCAGGGTCGGTAGCCAATTGGGTTCCATTACTATCACCACCCTTAACTGTGTATGAGTCGAACGGCACCTCATCGTCTGATGCAGCCACAGCCTTCGGAACAAACACCGATGCTAAATTTTGGACAACAGCAGCAGGGTTTAGGATCGATGACGTCAATGAAACAATTCGATTTGCCGAATGTTGGACTGCGTCAGTTGCGCTGTTAGGTAAGGTCAGGGCCACATTGAAGAGCAGCGAATCAGTATTATCCATACTAAACATTCGCTGACCAAAGCTTTGTTGTTTAAGCTGATCATTGTGCCAAGCTACATATTCTGTTTGGGCTTGTGCATACTCTGCTGTCGTAGCCGGCACCATACCCGACAAAAGACTACGTTGCTTGTTAGCCGCACCCATACCGGCCACCAATATGTCCCCCAGCGCACCTCCCTTTTCCTGCCCTGTAAATGGTAGTTTGAGGCTTTTTTGCACATAACCCTCAGTCAACGTCATAATACCTTCAAAAGAAAGTTGATAAGCAAGATTTTTTATTGCATCTTTTGCTAGAGTTTTAAGGGTAATATTCTCAAGCTGTTCTTGAATTATCTTTCGGATACCAGCAGTAAACCCTTGCTGAAAGGCCACTTCAGCACCCTCACTGAGACCGCCTGAAAAAATACCAGCAATAAGCCCGCCCACTCCCGCGCCGACCTGTATAATCGGGTTTTGCACGAATGGACATCCTGTTCCCATGCCAGGGATGGAATCGAGCTTGGAGTTCAGGCTTCCAAAAAAACCAGGTAACTGTCCATCGACCGCCACAGCAGACTTTGTAATATTATTTCGCGATTTACTAAACTTTGATTTTAATAAGTAAGAAAAACCTGGTGAGCCGCCGATAGCTACCCCATTTTTATCAGTTGCTGTTACTCGTTTCATGAGGGCACTCAATAATTTGCCGCTGGTTTTCCCCCGCCGCGTCTCGTCTGAGGCATTGATAAACACCATCACATAGCGGATAAGTTGGATGGATCGTTTAGCTCGAGCAATAACTACCATGGCTTGCATGCGGTGTCGAATAGTGCAGACGCTGTCAAAAATACTCAGTGGGTTGAGGGTTTCCTTAAGCTTGCCGGCCAACTTAGACCCAATCGAGCCACTGGTGGCCGCCGCTTCAGCGGCAGCTACAGCTTCCGATGTTATCGAGCCGCCGGAGTCACTTAGCTCTTGAACTAGACTGCTAGTGGCAGTATCGGTAACATTCTCTCCCTCTAGTACCTTAGCACGAGTAGCATCCAGTCCATCGCCAATATCACTGCTTTGCTGATCAACTGCGGTCTGTCGCTCATCGCTCTGCTTCTGCTTTGCAGCATCCTGTTCGGTGGTTTTAGTGCCCTTGAGGTTAATGTCTTGGTCGCCCTCTATTATGTCTTGCGCCACCTCTTTATTAACAATCTTTTCAGCATCAATTTCGCCATCCGGCCCAGCCCGGGCCCTATCGGCGTTAACCACTGAGCTGCGGGCGACCCCAAATCCTTCGTAAAACTGATTCATCGACTTTGTTTTCCAGCGTCCCGTTCTCAGCGGATGGTTCGCTTCAACAAAGCCATCAACATGCGTACCTATAGCTTCACCTCTTAAATTTTCACCTGTTGGAGTGGTCAACCCAAGGATTTTGTTTTTGTCATTTTGATCAAAATGAAATTTGTAGCCGGCAGTCTGCATCTCGTCAATCATGCGTTGACCCAAGCGCGTATCTCGATTAAACAGATTTTTAATCCTCATATATTTTGACTGCCGATACTTTCGTGTGTGATAGATTTGTACGCTAGAGATCCGGCTCATGAGCATTTCTTTCAGTTGGTTAACCAACAGGTTTGGGAGTTGCGAAGATAGAGCCACAAGAGCCGAAATGATGGCCGTAGAGATGGCTAAAACAATCTTATTACGGCGGGTTGCTATTCGTGTTCGAAACGAGCGCCGCTGTTTGCCGCCAGTATACTGCCACCCATTGTCGTCTTCATCGACGGCATCGTCGAGGGACGACTGTTCTCGCCGTTCGCTTGCAGTGCCGCTGCCGCCTTCAGCCCTCTCTTCTTTTGCGGAAAGTTCTTCAGGGGACTCTTCCCGGGGCTCGTCTTTTATTCGCTTGACAATCTTTTCGAATTCGTCATCATATATCGACTGCCGTGTATCGCGATCAAACAATGGCTTTCGTTCTTCATCTTCGGTGGATGGTCGTTCTTTTAAGTCGGTAGTCATAGCCTACACCCCCGGTGTTAGTCGATTAGACAAATCAATTGTTCCTTGCGGTTGGTTGAGGTCGCCTTGCTGCATTTGCTGCACTTGTTGAGGATCTGTAGTTATGAGACTGGCCTCAGTTGGGCTGGCTGCGATTTGTATATGAACATGACTTTGACCGGCAAAAAACAAACCCTGACCCACTGGGAATTGGCTGAGACGTTTCTTCTCTTCGCTGGTTAGTTTAAAGACATCGGCTAGTACGTCAACCGCACTACTAGACTGCTTGAGTAAAATTTGCATACTGGCATTTGCCACGATAGCCCGACCCATACGACTACCCATAAAGTCCTCAACATCTTGGCTGATAGTGGTAATACCAAGGTTATATTTACGGGCTCGCTTTGCCAAACTAAAGAGAAAATTAGCCGAATCTTCGTATTTCATGAGCTGCCAGGCTTCGTCCACGATCAACATACGCCGCTTCACGTCGCTTTTTGTTTTGTTCCAGATATAGTTCAGCACAATATACATAGCCACCGGCCGCAATTCATCCTCAAGATCTCGGATATTGAATACCACAAACGGGTTGTTAATGTCGATGTTGGACTGCTGACTGAAAATACCAGCAAATGTTCCGGTAGTGTACTTGCGTAATCTCTGTGCCAGCTGCGGCCCACTACCGCCCATGTGTAGTAGTGTATCGTACAAGTCGGCAATGGTAGGCGGCGTCGCGGCGTGGGTTAGCGGGTCGTTGGTGATGCCGGCCTTGGCGTAGGTTTCGATCAAAGCGGCGTCGAGATCTGACTCCTCCACGGGCGTTAGCGCCGGTACGGCGGCAACACCACCGCTGGCAACCATCTGAGCTTGCGCTCCACCCATCATTAGCCGTAGTAAGCCATGGAGGGTAATAATGTTGCTTCGGAGAGCGTTGTCGGCTTCTTCGGAGTCAACAACTCGAGGCAAATCGAACGGATTAATACGGGTTGCCGAGCTGAGGCTCAGACGTACATAAGCACCCCCAACAGCATCAGCCATGCGTTGGTATTCATTCTCAGGATCAATAATGAAAATCTCGGTACCAAACATTAGGCTGCGTAGCGCCTCGAGCTTAACAGCAAAACTTTTACCGGCACCAGACTTAGCAAAGACGACCGAAT
>CAZJME010000003.1:0-16706 GCA_964547235.1 uncultured Candidatus Saccharibacteria bacterium | reverse complement strand
TTATTAACAGCTTCAGCATTTATTTTCCAGGCGGCACGGCGACCTTCGTTGTTTTCAGCTCCGTCAACATTGGTATAGGCAGCCGCGTTCAAGATTATTTTTACATTATTCCAATCAAAATTGGTAACCGCAGTACGGTCGGTGATGTCGAGCGTATCACTATCAACGGCTTTTGCATTCGGATACTTGGCTTGCAGGGCTAGTCCTAATTGACCCTTTGCGCCAATTATAAGAATCTGTGAATCGTCCACTACACCTCCATCGGCTGAATATCTTTTAGTAACGGATGATTGCGGTCACGTTCTGACATAATTGCTTTATTAAGTGGTGTAGGCCAGCTGATGCTAAGAGCGGGATCGTTAGCGTTTATGAACATGTAGTGTTCATATTTCTCTCGTGTCCAATGATCATCAACCAAGTAGCTATAGTACGTATTGGCTTTTGTTGTCTGAAACGCATTTCCACAACCTTTGGGCAGAAACACAGCCTTTTCGGGCGTTATGGTTACCGTGACGACCTTACCAAAATTATCGCCTTTGCGGAGATCAACAAAAGCACAGAAGACCTCACCAGCTATAACCGATATGTATTTGTTCCACGGTTCGGCATGTATGCCACGCGTAACACCCACTTTTTGATTAAACGAAACATTCTGTTGCACAATTTTAAAGTCTGCCGGGAAGCCCGCATTGACAAGTTTTTGTTGATGGAATTTTTCTTGGAACCAGCCACGTTTGTCGCCGATTATCGTAACGTCGATGATAAGCAGGCCGGGGATATCAGTTGTCTGAGCATGGAACTCCGTGGTAGGAACAGTCATTATCTGCCAAGATCCTTGTATTTTTCTTCGGTGGTAGCTTTTTGTGGTTTCCACCAGTCTTCGTTGGCCTTGTACCAATCAATTGTTGCCTGGAGACCAGCTTCAAAATTGGTAAATTTTGGTTCCCAGCTTAGCTCATTACGGAGTTTACTGAAATTGATAGCATAGCGGCGATCGTTTCCCGGACGATCGTTGACACAATCATAATCTTGAGGGTCTCTACCGAGTAATTGCAGTATCATTTCGATAACTTGCTTATTTGTTTTTTCTCCGTTGGCGCCAATCATATAGGTTTGACCGACCACGCCATGTTCTAGAATGGCTAGCACAGCTGCTGAATGGTCTTCTGCATGAATCCAGTCACGTATGTTTTCACCAGTACCGTACAGTTTCGGTTTGCGGCCCTCGAGGACCTCCGTGATATTACGTGGAACAAGCTTTTCGACATGCTGATAGGGGCCGTAGTTGTTCGAGCAATTACTTACCGTAGCTCGAATCCCAAAGGTGTGTACCCACGCTCGCACCAGATGGTCGGAACTGGCCTTGGTAGCCGAATACGGGCTGGATGGCTTATACGCAGTTGTTTCTGTGAATTTGGGGTCGTTCGGTCCGAGGTCTCCGAATACTTCATCTGTTGAAATATGATGAAGCCGCTTATTATATTTTCTAATTGCTTCGAGAATATTATATGTTCCGACAACGTTAGTTTGCACAAAGGGCAATGGGGAGTGAATTGAATTATCGACGTGTGACTCGGCTGCGAAATGGATGACAGCATCACAAGACTGGATCACTTTATCCACCACCGTTTTGTCACAAATGTTACCTTTGACAAATGAAAAATGTGCCGGATCTAATCTATCAAGGTTCTTCTTGTTTCCAGCATAAGTTAACGCATCTAATACTGTAATGTACCAATCTGGACGCTCGCGTAACACAAAGTGGACAAAATTAGAGCCAATGAATCCCGCACCGCCAGTAACAAGCAATTTCATTCTTCATAGTATACCAGTCATTATCCGGTAATTAGCTTTGTAACTTTAGCAACAAGCTCATCTAAACCGGTTTTAGATTTGGCCTCGGCGTTGAAGCGTAGTAACGGTTCGGTATTGCTGGGTCGTACATTAAACCACGAGGATTCAAAACTAACGGTCAAACCATCTAGCGTATCCTGCTCGCTGCCTGGAAATGCTTTGGCAATCTTCTTTAGAATAGCATCCTTGTCGGTGACTTCGAAGTTGGTCTCCTGAATTTGAACATAGGCCTGTCTGTATGGCGCAACGACCTCAGAAAGCTTCTTGCCGCTGGCGGATAAAATAGCCAGGCCAATGACAGCGGCTATCATGCCCGAATCGGCACCGTAATTATCTTTGAAGTAATAGTGCCCGCTGTGCTCGCCGGCGAAAATGGCACCGTGAGTTTTTATATCATTTTTGATGTAACTATGGCCAACTTTGGTACGAATCGCTTTGTTGCCTGCCTTGGTAATAGTCTCGGGCACAATTCGTCCACAAATGGCATTGTATAAAATGGTAGCCTTATGATTTTTTGTTAAAAAGTAATCGGCTAAGAGCGCTGTCATAACGGTACCATTAACTTGGTTGCCTTGTTCATCTACCAAGAAGGCACGGTCACCATCACCATCAAAGGCTACACCAGCATCCAGACCTTTATCTTTGACCACTTTGATAAGGTCGGTCAAGTTATCAACCTCAATAGGGTTAGCAGGGTGATTAGGAAAGGTCCCGTCCAACTCAAAGTACATTTCGGTGACTTCAAATGGTACGTAGGGTTCAAGTTTAGGGAAGATTTTGCCGGCCATGCCATTGCCAGCGTCCACCGCTACTTTGAGCGGCTTGAGTTTATTGACGTCAACGAAGGCTAGAACATGCCGCACCCAATCTTTGACGATGTCTTTTTTCTCGAGAGTGCCTTCTTTTTTGGCCGATTCCCACCGACCAGCCTTGGTTATGTCTCGGATTTTACCCAAACCCGACTCTATACCTACGCCGCCAGCACCCTCTCGACATAACTTGATGCCATTGTATTCTCCAGGATTATGGCTGGCAGTTACTACCGCGCCGCCCGCGAGGTTGTAATTGCCAACGGCAAAGTAAATCATATCGCTGGTAACCTGACCGATGTCCAAAACATCTCGGCCTTGTTCACGAAGACCTTTAATGAAGGCATTAGCTAAATCTTTAGAGTCCGGTCTCATATCGCGTCCGACAGCTACAACGCCGGTTTGGGGCAACCAGTCAGCAAAGGCTCGACCAACCCTATAAGCTATATCGGCGTTAAGTTCAGTACATACTTTTCCTCTAATATCGTAAGCTTTGAATATTCGATCAACTACGTCGGCCACAGACCCTCCTTCATAACTCATACATTATAAACCATTGGTGTTTTTGTTATTATAGTTAGTATGATTTCAGTCATTGTTGCCGGTGGCTCAGGGACACGCCTGTGGCCACTCTCTACGCCCGATTACCCAAAACACCTCCTTAAGATTAATGGCCAGCATAAGTCCTTATTGCAAAACACCTATGAACGCGTTAAAGATATCAGCTCAGTAGTGTACGTCATAACCGACAAAGGTCACGCCCACCATATCAAAGAGCAGCTTCCTGAGCTAGGAGACGAGAAGTTTATTATCGAGCCGGCGCGGCGTGGTACAGCCAACTGCATTCTTGCGGGTTTACAGAAGATCGCTAAACATCATGATCAGGATGAGTCAGTAGCATTTCTGCCAGCCGATCACTATATTCGTGATGTAGCTGGATTTGCCTACACTTTTGCTCGCGCAGAAAGTGTTTCGCAAAAAGATGGTCGTATTGTGCTGATCGGGATCGAGCCAAATTATGCAGCCACCGGGTTTGGTTATATACAAAAAGGAGATAAGTACGAAAAAGGGCTGGTGTTTAATGTGCATTCGTTTAAAGAAAAACCCGATTTTAACACAGCTCAAAAATATCTCAAGAGTGGTCATTACCTCTGGAACTCAGGCTCTTTCGTGGGCTCAGTCAACACCTTCTTGAATAAAATTCATCATTTTTCTCCCGTTTTAAACAAAAATTATGAATTATTAACGACAGCTAAAAATGAAAAAGCATACCTCGCAGCATATCTTTCTTTTGAAACGGACACTATCGATTACGCGCTAATTGAGCGCGTAAATGATCTCTTAGTCATCCCGGCCGCCTTTGACTGGATGGATCTTGGCTCTTTCCCCGACCTGCACAAAGCGGTAGATATAAACGAGCTCGGTAATCATATTCATGGTGACAGTGTTGAGCTAGAGCAAGTTACTAATTCCTTCGTGCAAAACTACGGCGACAAACCCGTAGCCGTCATTGGTTTAGATAGCGTTGTGGTAGTAAACTCGCCCACTGGAATTTTAGTAGCGAGAAAAGATTTGGCACAAAAAGTTGGAGAAGTCAGTAAGCGCTTTAAAAAGGATAATTAATGATGAAAAAGCTACTTGCGTTTGACTTGGATGGCACGCTTGCGGACAGTAAATCACCAATAGCCGATGAAATGGCTGAGGTTCTGAATGAACTACTAACCAAGTTCCAGGTATGCGTGATCTCGGGGGGGAAAGTTTGGCCAGTTTGAAAAGCAACTGTTGAGTAATCTCAAAGCCGATCCAGTTCGGCTTGAGGCTCTGCACCTTATGCCCACCTGCGGAACGCGCTATTTTCGCTACGCTGTTGCCCAAAAATCATGGCAGAAGATTTACACCGAGGATTTTACCGAAGCAGAAAAGAAAAAGATAATAGATGCACTCAATAAGGGCTTTGATGATCTTGAGATGCGCGAGAAAAAAACCTGTGGTGAGTGTATCGAAGACCGCGAAAGTCAAATTACTTTTTCTGTTCTCGGGCAGGATATTGTGGATGAACTCGGCAAAGAAGGGGTTCGTTTGAAGGAGGCATGGGATCCGGACAACAGTAAAAAGCAGAAGCTGCGAGACTATATTGCGCCAATGATTCCAGAGTTTGAGGTAAGGGTTGGCGGTGTCACATCTATAGATGTCACCAAATTAGGGATTGATAAGGCGTATGGTATGAAAAAACTCATGGAGATGCTTGCAATTAGTAAAGATGAAATTTTGTTTTTTGGCGACCGTCTTGCTGAGGGCGGCAACGACTACCCCGTAAAGGCAATGGGCATTGATTCACTAGAGGTCTCGCGCTGGCACGACACCGTTTTGGGACTCAGAGCTATCTTGGCCGTGCTTTAACGACTTCGAATTGTTCGGTAAACTTGGATGGCCCGCACAGTTTGGGTCGGGCGTTTGGCTGAAGCGCGAAGTGATGTTAGTGTAGTAGTACTCAGATGGACCACCGTTCGTCAGACATAGTGCAATCTATTAGACGAGATAGTTGATCGCCTTCATAACGATTAAGTATGATACGGGACAAGCTAACGCGCGATAAATATCGCAAAATTGACCTATTAGCTTTCAAAATTCTACTTTGTTTGTTAAAGCACAACTATTTTGGGCGCGAAAGAGTTTGTTGCCAGCGCCATGCATCTGCCAAGGCGTCTTGTAGACTTAATTCGGCTTTCCATCCTAGAACAGCATTAGCCTTTTCAACACTAGCGTAAGTCTTGACAATATCACCGTGACGGCGGGGCCCAACGTGGTAACGAAGTTTTTGACCGCTGGCGACCTCAAAAGCTTTAATGACATCAAGTACGCTTGAGCCTTTACCCGTTCCACAATTACAGACATCGTAGAATGATGGTTTCTGACGGGCAATGTATTCGAGTGCTTTAATATGGGCTTTTGCTAGGTCGACAACGTGTATATAGTCGCGGATGTTTGTACCGTCAGGCGTATCATAGTCGTCGCCAAAAACGGTTAGTTGATCGCGCCAACCGGCGGCCGTTTGTGTAACAAAGGGCACAAGATTTTGCGGGATTCCTCGTGGTAACTCACCAATTGCTGCCGATGAATGTGCACCAATTGGATTGAAGTATCGTAAAGCAATCGCACGTAGCTGGCTGGCGGCAGCGGTATCTCGAATAATGGTTTCGCACATCTGTTTAGTCGCCCCGTATGGTGACTCGGCTGGCTTGGTAGGTGTATTTTCTGTAATTGGTAAATGGTCGGGTTCGCCGTAGACAGTGCATGAGGATGAGAAGACCAACTGCGTAACTTTTTCTTTATCCAAAAGCTCAAGCAACTCAATTAAACCAGCGACGTTATTTTTGTAATAGGCGAGCGGTTTTTCTACCGACTCACCAACAGCTTTGAAGGCGGCAAAATGTATAATGCCGTCAATTTTTTCAGCGCGCAGAATTTTTGGCAAAAGTTGTCGATCTTGGAAATCACCCTGATAAAATGTTGGTTTGTGGCCGGTAATTTTAGCAATCCCCGCTAGGACTGTGGCGTCTGAGTTGCTAAAATTATCGACAATAACCGGTTTGTAGCCTGCTGCTACGAGCTCGACAACCGTATGAGCACCGATAAACCCGCAACCGCCGGTCACCAAAATATTCTTCATGCCCTCTTCTCCTCATTTACTACCTGTTTAAACTCTTTTCGAAAACGTTCAACGTTGAACTTGGCGGCATGTTTGATAATTGCAGCATGGTCGAACTTTACAGACGTAAATTTTTGGAGAGCGTCCACCAGACTTGCTACGGACTGTCGCTCAAAAAATAGGCCTGTCTTATTTGGCACGATATAATCCAATGCTCCGCCGTCCTTGAACGCAATAACGGGAGTGCCGCAGGCCATGGCTTCGACCGGAGTTATGCCGAAATCGTCGAGCCCGGGGAATATGAAGCCCAGTGCCAAATGGAAGTACGGTGGAATCTGCTTGTCGGTAATGTCGGTTAGAAACGTAATAGTTGGGCCAGCCATGGACACAAGTTTGCTATGCTGTGGGCCGTCGCCAATAACCGTCAGCGGCACATTCAGCTGCGTGCAGGCTTGTACCGCTAAATCAATTCTTTTGTAAGGGGTTTGACGCCCCGCGATTACAAAACCGCGGCGCGGCTCGGAACTGCCTTCGCTGAAACGCTTAGTATCGACAGGCGGGAAAATGCGTACCGAGTTGCGCCGGTAGTACTTTTTTATTGCTGTTTGAGTGTGTGTAGAATTAGCCACTACAATATCTGGTGCTTGCGCAGCGCGGAAATCCCAGCGGCGCAGTGGCGCGACCAACAGGCGCAACCCTAGTTTCGCCAGCCAATTGGTGCCGCGCGGAA
Organism: uncultured Candidatus Saccharibacteria bacterium; assembly: GCA_964547235.1. Classification (GTDB taxonomy): domain Bacteria; phylum Patescibacteriota; class Saccharimonadia; order Saccharimonadales; family AWTP1-31; genus CAZHBD01. Next base: position 9,664 of record CAZJME010000003.1, on the reverse strand, counting down.
AGCCAGGATTTTGTAAGTAGCTCTCGTAACGGCTCCAATAATAGTGAGTTGGCGCATGCATATAGCAGATATGAACGGCGCCCGTTTGTTTGTGAACCCCTTTCGCTTCTGCACCACTTGAAGATATGATCAGATCGTATTTAGTCAGATTAAGCCGACTAAAGTAGAGTATACGGAAGATTGGCAAAAATTTTCGGAATGTCGCTGGCACCGATTGTAGCCATCCTGTGCGTACGTCAGCGTCGCGAAACCAAGGCAGCTTACTTGGGTTGTACTGTGAGGTGTAAATTGGTGCCTGAGGGTAGAGCCGGTGTAGCTCTAAGACAACACGCTCGGCTCCGCCGATGCCCGTCAACCAATCGCACACGATGGCAACTTTCATGGGGCGAAGATACCGTCTATTATCGTTCGCACAGTTTTTAACATAATAGTTATGTCAAGCCAAAAGCTCCAGTTCTGTACATAATAGGTGTCAAGCTTGCGACGCTCGTCAAAACTTATATCGCGCCGTCCTGACACTTGCGCTAGACCAGTTATGCCAGACTTAACGCTTAAAATGGTGTGCTTTTTGGCGTATTCATTGAGTTCGTGTGGAACCAGCGCGCGCGGCCCAACAAGGCTGATGTCGCCCTTGAAAACATTAAATAGCTGGGGAAGTTCATCCAAGCTTGTTCTACGTATAAAGTTGCCAACTGGCGTAACGCGAAAATCTTTATCAAGCTTATCACCATTTTTTCGGTATTCTTCTATGAGCTCTGGTTTGCCTACCATGCGGAAGACTTCTTCGTCAGTTTTGCCGTCAAACTTGGCATAGTGCGAGCGGAATTTATAAACTTTAAAAACATGATTAAAGCGTGTTAGGCGGTCCTGCATTATACCGCGCATAATTACCGGTCCTCTTGGGTCGCTGACTTTGACAGCTATGGCTACCAGCAACATAAGCGGACTGGTGAGTACGATCAATATACTGCTAACTGCAATATCAAAGAGTCGCTTTACTACACGCCCCCATCCAATGAGTGCCGTTTGGTGCACTGCAATAACGGGTATAGAGCGGAACAGTTCAACCACAATGTTACCAACAAACAAGTCACTATTGCCTGGTACGAAACGATATGCCATATGATTTGCCTGGGCATAGTCTAAGATGATGCTGTTTTTATGCGGGTCGGCGTACAGTTCGGTTTGGACGATGCTATAGACACTACCTGACTTAAGCTTTTCGCAGGCTTCAGAAAATGTCTTAAAAACCTTGACACCATGAAGCTCGCCGAGCTTTTCTTTGTCGCCTACAACTGCGACGACTTTGTAGCCTGAGTGCTTAGTGTCGAGCAAAGATTCGATAAGTTCTATTGCAAGATGATTGTCACCGATAACCATTGCCCGATTAACCCCGAAATTATAGCGGAACAGTTCGATGCGAATTATGCGTAGCACGGTACGTGTGATAACTAAAAAACCAAAACCAATCCCCAGCGCGTAGACAGGTACAAGTCTGGCCGGGAATAATACATCTGGAGAAACAAAGTCGTAGCCGATAACTACGAGAATTCCTAGGAACGACCCAATGAGTAGACGGCCAAGTTCAGAAAAACGCTTGCTGTAAACCGCTTCGTTATACAGCCCGATAAAACCATGCACCACTAACCATAAGGGTAAAATAGTTACAAACGCCCAAAAATAGGTGCGAGCAGGGATGGCGGTAATAAGCGGGCGAGCATCAACCTTAACGCGCAAGATGTAGGCAAGCGAAAAGGCTGCTAGTAATGCTACGAAGTCACCAAGTATAAGTGCGGTTTTGTAGGCTAAGTTAGAGTTATTCTTCATGGGCTAACTTCTTTCATTGTAACACTTACATGTGTTTCGACGCACCGGGCAACGGGCGATAAAGCGTCAAACCGGCAAAGAGGCCGGCGAGTAAAGAAACTGGGAAGTTACTCCAAACAGGGATGACTAAACCGGCTATTGTTAAACCGACGAGTCCACAAGCAATCGGTAACCGATAAGTGCTAGTGCTAAGGCTTACCATATTAAACAGGTTAATGAGTAGAGTAGTAAAGATTAGTAGCCCGATCCACCCATATTGGACGCTGATATCTAAGAAAGCACTTTCGGTTTCAATGCTGGGCCCCTCTTGTAAGGCAGCTCCAACTGCTCCAGCACTGCCCGGTCCGGCCCCCCACGGATGATTTGCGGTATATTGCAGACCGTATTTTTTCGCTTTCCAATGCTGGCTAGTTGAGTCACTGGCTGCACTTTTATGCAAGACTAGCTGGTTGAAAAGCTGGCTTTTTTTGAGCGTTACACCACCGAACATAAGGAATCCTATAACCAAAGCTATCAACCACTTACGATCAAGAGATGAATGAGCCGAGGGCTGCTTTACGAACAGCAAGAGAGAGCTAACACCGGCAGCCAGCCAGGCACTCCGAGAGAACGTGAGAAACAGAAGCAAGGCGGTAACTAGTAGGGCGCTTGCGTACCTTGTTCGCTGAGCTTTTTGGTTTAGGCGGTAAAGTAAGAAGCTAATAGGAATTACGAGTAGCGCTCCCAGTTCATTTGGATTACGGGCAAAGCCGCGGGAGCGAATCCAGCCATCGAAACCGCCAGTACGTAGAAATGGCTCGCTACCACATTGGCCATAGCCTATCAAGCTATCAAACTGTCGTGATATACCTAGAAAATAGATAGCTATCGCTCCAAAAGAAAGGTAGGTAATTACTTTAACTATTTTTTCTATCGTATTTTCTTTGGTGTGTCTGTCTGGTAGTGTGGCAGCGAAAAGTACACCCCAGAATAGTGCTGTGTCTAGAAACAAGGCGAGCAATGTTTCGCGTAGGCCGGCGTGCGTCTGCCAACCGCGTAACAGTATCCAGCAACAGTAGAGGAACATAAACAATACAAAACTACGAAACCAAGGAGGTTTTCTCATCATGGGCGATGACTTCTTTAGTCGTAATAAGAAGAACGAGCTTATGATCAATAAAATGATCGTAACCAAAATGATATCAGCGATCCGTGCTAGCTGTGAGCAGTGACTTAACTTCAACAATAAAGAGGAGGTTATTCCATGAACAAAGAGTACCCCGGCGGCCGTTACAAAGAGAACATACGATCTATTACCACGTTGCGTCGGTTTGCTGGACATAGTCGGTGCCTAGGATTATAACGAAGTCAGCTTGTGGAGGTGTCGAAGAGGAGTTTGTAGTGCTGGCGTTAGCGGCTGGGACACTGCCACTGGGCAAGTCGGTAATCGGTACAGTACCAAAACGTTGGGACAGGTAGCGGTAAGTGAATGGTTTATCGTTTTTAGTTTGTTTGACGACGACCGTTTTGAATTGGATCTTTTCGCTATTGTCCTTGGTCAGAACATTATAGCCGTAACCAGCCAGTACGTTACCGACCAAAGTGGCTGCGCCGGCGCGACCTGAGCCGTTATAAACGGCCACAGTTGGTGCCTCGCGCTTTAAGAATGGGTCGATCATATTAGTGCGGACATAAGCACGAATCTTTGAGTAGTCATTTATCCCAGCCATAGGGCGAACTACTGACTGGTTTCCCACCATACCAGTGGCAACAAGTGGACTATCGGGTTTCGCAAGGTCGAGTGAATGAATGCGACTGTCTGGTAGGTCGTTTGCTCTACTGAACAATATCTTTGCTTCATCTACAGTAAGATCGGTACGTACATTCTTTTGTATTGCATTCGCTAGACTATTCAAACGGAGCGGATTGGCTACGATACCAGTTGATGAAGCTTTGTCTCGCATAGCTACAAGGAGTTGCCGTTGTCTCTCGCTACGATCAAAGTCACCGCGTGCGCTGCCGTGTCGTGAGCGTGCGTATTGCAACGCGCGAGCCCCATCCATATGTTGTTTGCCGGCTTTAAAATAATAGTTGGTATAGTAGTCGTTTATTGCTTCTGGCACTGTAATATCAACACCCCCCAGGGCATTGACGACATCGCGGAAAGCCTTAAAGTCAAGCAAAACATATTTGTGAATCGGGACGCCAGCAACTACGCGAGATGAGTCAATCGCTGCCTTGACACCTTCTTTTTCTGCCTCACTCTGATCCATCCCTTTGTAGCGCGCTTTCTCTAATGCTGCGTTATAGACTGAGTTGATCTTGCTGCTGCTATAGCCATTGGACTGAATCCACATATCACGCGGGATACTGAGCAAGGCAGCATTCTTCGTTTCTAAGTCAATGCTTGCAATAATTATGGTGTCGGTAAGATTTGGTGCATCATTTTCTTCGCCGCCACGCCCAAGTATCAAAACGTTAAGGCGCCCATCGCCTTCCGTGTTGACCTTATCGGGCGTTATATGCTCATTTAGGGCAGCAGACGAGGCGTTACCAACTGACTTAGCAAAGACGGAGTGCAAGAAGCTATACATGCGCGCTCCGAGCAAGCCACCAAGCCCTAACAAGAGGATTGTCATAACGAAGAGTACTTTGAACTTTCGGGAACGGTTTTTCCACCAACTTCGTAGTCGTCCTGGCTCACGTTTCTTTTTCTCTTTTTTAGCCTTTTCACGTTTTTCTGGTCGCAGTGAGCGTACAAACTCGTCACCAGTATTGGTTTGAGGAAGGTCGGCTTTCTTAGGCGTTTCTTCTTGCGCAGTTGTTTCAGGATTTACTTGACTGACGATGGGGCGACGACGGGTTTGCGCAGGTGTAAAACCTTCCGGTAGATTACTAGCTCCACGATAGTAGTTGGGTATGCCGATACGCCGCCGGTTTCCGGTCAGAATTCCGTCTACAGAGTTACGCGAGACCCGTTTTTTGGGAGCATTAAAGTTCGGCATATGGGGAAAATTATAGCATAAGGGCAGGGATTTTCTGGCCCAATACAACAACGCTGGTATACTTATGACCATAAGCAGTTAGACCAATGACGAAACGAAAAAATAAAGTGAAACATATGCGACTCATGCAGCTTGCTGAGTATCTTGTGAGCGGCGGCGCCTTTTTTTGGAGTGGTTACCTAACTTTTTTCATATGCGATCACTTCTTTCATTGGCATCTTTGGTGGGCTAAACTCACTGCCAACTTAACGGGATGGACGGTAAACTACTTACTCCAACGCTACTGGGTATTTAACAATAAGAGTCTGAACAAGCAGCAAACCCGTGTCACGCAGCGTTATATTTTCTTAACTGTCGTCAACTTTGTTATTGACTATCTAATCGTTCGCGCTTTGAAGGCCGCTGGGCTAACGCCCTACCTTGGCCAGTTTGTTTCAGCAGGCTTCTTTACGGGCTGGAACTACTTCTGGTATCGCTACTGGGTTTTCCCTGAAACGAAGGCGAAAAGGGCTCGAACATGACCGCAAAAAGTGAACAAGGTAATGCTGTGCGCCCAACCAAAAAACAGCGAGAACTACTAACTTACATCGAAACCTTCATTGGCCAGCATGGCTACAGCCCTAGTTACCGCGAGATCATGAAAGGACTTAGCTACACGTCTGTAGCTACGGTGTCGCTTCACGTCAATAGCCTTATTACACGAGGGCATTTACGCAAGCGTGACTACTCGGCGCGTTCGCTAGAAGTCGTCGCTCCCGGTGAAGCAAAAAAGGTCTCAACCAACCAAATAAAAGATGGCGAAGAAAAGTGGCTGGTCAACAAGATCAACCACTACTTCTTAGAGGCCGAAGCAGGGAAACTAAGCGAAGACCTGCTTGATAGTTTGTTTGTACTTGTTGGTGCTCTTAAGGTTCTTGGGTTAGAAGGCGCCGCCCAGTCTTTTATTCCAAGACTAAGCGATCTCAAAAAGCAGCTTTCTGTCGGAAAATAACGTACTATTAGTGCAAATGGCAATTTTTTATGCAATCTTGCTTGGCATTGTTGAGGGTTTGACGGAATTTCTGCCGATCTCGAGTACGGGGCATTTACTGGTTGCCGAAAAACTTATCGGCTATAAAGACTCAGCCGAAATCTTTACGGTTGTTATACAGGTCGGCGCGGTTGCTTCCGTTCTTTGGTTTTATCGTAAGGACATTTGGCAAAAAGTTATTGATCTGTGGCGCCGCGAGCAACAGACGTTGGCGTTTTGGCGAAACTGGATAGTTGCTACCATTCCTGCCGGTATTGCTGGTTTGCTTCTCGACAAACATTTGCAAGATTTTTCCAACTTACTCGTTATTGCACTGGCTTTGATTTTAGGAGGCATGGCAATTTTACTAATCGAGTCACGCCATCGTATCAAAACCGCTAAAGTCGAGCCGCAACTTGAAAGTCTAACGCTTAAACAATCGCTTCAGATTGGCTGCTATCAGGTTCTTTCGTTGGTGCCGGGTGTTTCGCGTTCGGGGGCAACGATTATGGGAGGACTTATGAGCGGTCTTGACCGCGTCACAGCTACAGCCTTCTCGTTTTACTTAAGTCTACCCATACTTATTCTCGCGAGCAGTTATAAAATTGTGAAAAACAGTGGCTCGCTACACCTCGTTCAGGGCGGACCACTTGCTTTGCTGGTCGGCACATTAACCACGTTTGTTGTAGCTTTTGGAGTAGTCGGCTGGCTACTTAAGTATGTAAGCAAACATAAATTCACAATTTTTGCTTACTATAGAATAAGCCTGGGGGCTCTTATCATTATTGCCTTGGCGCTACGCTAGATATAGCGTCTAGTGCTGCAAATTTTACGGCACATTTTGCTTTTAAACAGAAGCAATTCGGTGCATACTAAAGAGCACTTAACAATAAAAACGCTGGAATCACGTGAAACTCGTGAGCTGTGCCGCAACGGTAAACCTGCTCGACAGGATAAGCCCGATCTAGCATAAAGTCTTCCGAGCAGGAGCGCCGCTTTTTAACGCCCTCTGCTCAATGAGCACGAGGGTATTTTGAACCAGACGGCCGAAACTCTAACTATAAACAGTGAGCCAATAGCTTTTGCGGAACGGCAGTTGTATATTGTGCCGCCTTTACCGCCTCGATTTATTGCGCTCGATTCTATCCCTGAAATTGCCGACGCAGCCGAGCAGGCAGAAGTTGAAGCGCGCCAAATCATAGAAGATAATATGCAGCTACTGCGCGAGGGGCAGTTTGAACAAGCGTTGCCCGCGATTGACGCCCTGGGTACAGGTAAGCGAGTAGCAGAAGTCCATGCTAACAGTCCAGAGCGACTTGTCCGTCGCGAGGGATTGGTCGAAGACTGTCGTCGACTTTTTGGTGAAGCCAAGCGAAAGCTGCGACCTGAACTTTTCCCGAAAACGGAACAAAGGTACGATCAAGCAACAGAGGACCTGTACTTTGCTGATGTTGCGGTGGGGGATATGATTGAACGCAGCTTAACGGCAGTCGCCGAAAAACCACAGCAAGAAGTACGGATTATCGAAGCTCGCGAACACGGGCGCTCTCGGGCTATTGGTCGTATCATCATGCCACGCGAAGTTGAAATTAAGCCTGTCAAAAATGAAACGCACGCTATAACTGTCTCGCAATGCCCAGACTATGCCATTGAGCATTTTAAGGAGAGGCCAGACTCGAACAAATACGCTGGCTATGTGCCAAAAATTGCCAAATGGGTTATTCGTGATCTCTCATTTGATCGTGGTAACTTGCGGGCCTTTCAGGAACAAGCCGCGATTTCAGGCGAATTCATAACCAACGGCATTATCAATCAAGCATATCAGGCGATGGGCGTTACCGCAGCGGGAACAAACTTTTCAAAGAGCGAAATCCAAGACATGCAAATAGGCGTTGAAGGTGATTTTGACGTGCTGGAATTTGTCGAGCTGTGTGATATCCTCGCGAGTCAAGAGACAGGCAAAAATATCTTCCTCGGTGAAGTTGTCCCGACGGATCATGCAAAAGATTATGCCAAGTTTCGGGAAGAAGCAGCTGAACGATACGAAGCGACCGATGAACAGGCTGAAGCGTTAGCCGATTTCATCATGGAGCTCCTCGAGAGGGGTGTAGACTCCTGGGCGGCCGATAAGCTCGTGGAAGACAGGGTCAAAAAAATGCTCTTAGAAGAGGTCAAAGTGAACCCAAAACTTGCACTGGAAATGTTTGACGAGAAAACATGGACGGGCATCCAGGCAGTAAGGCAACTCGAAGCAACCGGCGAACATTTAGCGGCCAAAGAGCGTTGGGCTGAGGTTATGGAAAATGCGCCAACCCCTGGTTTCTGTGGAGCTGGTAGCTGTGGGCTTGAAAGTGTGGCTGCCAGTAGTAAAGAGGGCTTCAAAGCAATTGCACTCGGATTGGATGCGATTAGTCCGTCTGAATTAATTCATGACACTGTACGGTCGTGCCCTGGCTGTAGCGAATTAAAAGTGTATTATGATAAAAATGGTAGTAAGGCTTGTGCGGGCTGCGGTAAAACCGACTTAAAGTTTGGCTCTGGCAAGAAACGGAAGCAAAAGACAGCATAGCTATGAGCGAGGGATACGATCCATACAAAGAGATGATAGAGGAAGGTTCCGCTGAACTATATTGTGATAATTGCGGGCATTATCCAATCAAACCCGTCCACGGACATTTTGTTTGCCCAAATTGCCACGTGCCCACCAAATGTTGTGAAGGCATGGCGCTTGATGAATAAAAATGAGAAACGGCGGATTGGGATATTCGCAGGTAGCTTTGACCCGGTGCATAAGGGCCACATTGGCTTTGCATGTTCTGCCTTGAAGTCGGCTAATCTTGACGCTGTTTATTTTTTACCTGAGGCACAGCCACGCCACAAGTCTGGGGTTACTCACCTTGGTCATCGAATATCCATGTTAAAGTTGGCAACGCGCCCGTACCGTCATATGCATGTTCTAGATCTACCAGACAAGCGATTCACAGTTTCGACGACACTGCCACGCCTGAGATCAAAGTTCCCAAACGATGAACTATTACTTCTCGTCGGTTCGGATGTGCTGGCGAATCTGCACCGATGGCCTAATCTGGAAGGACTGCTCGATCAGGTTGGTCTTGTTATTTCGATACGGAGAGGAGCAGAGATAACGCAGGCCATGGGCGACGCTACTAATTTACCGCGTGTCTTGCGAGAACTGCATATTGTCGAAAGCCTAGAACCTAGTATGTCGTCGCGCCAAATTCGTCAGTTGTTACGCGCCGGTCATAAGTCGAAAGATACCCTAGAGAGTGTGAACTTATACATCTTGAAGAACTGGCTTTATGCGTCTATTCCCGATTCGACTGCGTAATGACTGTGCAGATATTCCAAATGCTGTTCACGTAAGCGTTTGAATTCACTTCGTTTGAGACCACTTCGTTTGATGATTGCACCGATCTTTTCGCTGCCAATGTAATGCGGCATCATGACGTAGCTAGCACCGAGTTCGTATAACTCGTCAGCTTCTGCTACGTTCTCGGCATGACAAACAATGACCATATCAGGGTTTTGCTGGAGAAGTAATGTCACCAAGAATTTGCTCGCCTCAAAATCTGTAATGGTAGAAACGGTTAAGCGCACCTTTTCCAGACCAATTTCGTCCAGTAATTCAATGTCGCTAATATCACCATAGACGAAGTTTACTTTTTGATGCTCGAGCGTCTCAATAACTTCAGGGTCATAATCTACGACCACAAAGTTTTTACCTAGGCTCTGGAAAACCTTCATGAATTCGTGGCCACCTTTTCGATAACCAAAGAGTGCCAGCTCAGTGCGATGACGGCGCTCATGATCGGGTCGTTTATTG
>CAZJME010000002.1:0-18389 GCA_964547235.1 uncultured Candidatus Saccharibacteria bacterium | reverse complement strand
CCTACACGATGCATAGCCAATCCGGTGGCAAATGTTCCTAAGTAGAGTGTTCCTCCTTCGACGGTACGTTTGTCGGTGGCACGCAGGGAACCAGTCATGTCAAATAAAACACCCTCCTGGCTTGGAGGGTGTGACACGTAGCTCTCCACCGGGTTCTGACCCCAGCTTGCCGTCATGGTGGCTGAATCAACTACGCGCATTTTTGTATTCCTATTAAAAGGTTCATTTTTATGCTAATGCTTGTTGTGGGAATTGTAAAGTGTTTGTCTGTAACTGATAGGCGTATATAATGATGCTCATGCAAAACAAGCCGCATTTAGGCTACGAGCATTGGTTCGAAATGTATCTGCTTAAGGACCAGCTCGATGGGGTGGCCTGGAAAAAAATCATACTTGGCATTTCTCAGTACATCGGTTTTCTCAAAAGCTGGAAGTTGCTTGTTTTGATCGAGAAAAGTACGGTGCGTTACTTCATCGGCACTAACAAAGACGTTGGATTGCTTTCTAACAACCTAGAAGGTGTTGTGCTACGCCCCGTAAACGCGGAGATTATTAAACTACCAACGGCAAGAATGGTTGAGCGGTTTGTTCAATATGTTGCCGGTGGTACCTTGCTTGATCTCAAGGAAAAATATCAGGTAAAGCGCGCAAAATCTTTAGAGCTTGTGGAGTTTACAATCCGAACTATCAATGTTGAGAAGGCACATGTACGCCTGAGGCTCTTCTTTAAGAACGCTGCCGGTCAGTATTCTGTGGCGCGAAAAACGCTTTTCGCCCTACCATCGCACCTATTAAATGTTGATTTTGTTGCGAACACGAAGTACATGCGTCGTAAGCAACCGAAGTACTTGGACATACAAAAAGCTTTGCATATTATGCAAAGCGACAATCTTAACGCCATCTTTGAAGTCGATACCTTTCCTTTTTTGCCGATCAATTATTATTTACCGCTGTCGGCATATGACTTCGAAAAGCACTCTTTCATCATCGGAGCCAGTGGTAGCGGTAAGTCAAAACTTATTGCGCTTATTATAGATAGGCTGACCAAGTCAGGAGGGTTACAGCAGAACTATCGAGTAGTAGTGATCGATCCACATGCTTCACTCGAACAAGATCTCAAAGATATTCCGAAAACAACGGTTATCAACTTTAAGGGCAAGGAAGAGTCGACTGAGCTGTTCGGTGGTGCTGGCACAGATATATCGGCTGCAACTGAGTTAACCGGTACGCTATTTAAATCTTTGCTGGCAGATCATTCAACCCCAAGGTAGAACGTGTGTCGAGGTTCAGTTTGTTCGTTTTGATGACCGGACAGACTATGAGTCTGGAAAATCTCAAACGTTTTGTTGTTGACGTCGAATTTCGTAACCAATTGCTTGAGCACGTCAAAGACTTTGTCCCGGCTAACATCGTCAGCTTCTTTGGGTCGGACTTTAATGAGTTACGAACGAAGTACTATAACGAGTCAATTGTTCCTATTATTACCCTGGTCGACGAAATGCAGTTACAGCCTTCACTGGCAAAAACTGGCGACGAGGGAGCTTCACTCTCAAAGCTTATCGGCAACAACTTTCTAACTGTTTTTTCGCTTAATAAGGTTAGCATGGGTGAAAAAGTAGTCAAAACGGTCGCCGGATTGCTTATTCAACAGATATTCTTGCTGGCTCAGGCGCGTGCTTTTAATGAAAAGGTTATCCTCATTATAGATGAGGTATCGGTGGTTCAAAACCCCGCGCTGTCCAGTATTTTAGCAGAGGCACGCAAGTATAATCTGTTTGTTTTTCTTACACAACAATATTTTGGACAGATTGAAAAAACTTTGCAAGAAGCTATTTTTACCAACGTCAGCAATTACTATGTTTTCCGTGTTTCTGAAGAGGACGCCCGTGCACTCGAGGGTAATCTAACTATTGAAATTCCAAAGGAGATCCTAGAAGCTGAAAAAAGCAAGGGCCTAAAGCAGTCTGATGTTCGTGTGCAGATGCTAACAGCGCTTAATGTGCGTGAGTGTTTTCTTCGTTTAAGTAGCGACGGTACGCTGCTCCCTTGTATTAAGGCCAAAACGCTCGATCTAGGACCTGCCCAGCAACATATAGCTGTTGAACTCCAGGCATACGATGAAGCCCCGGAACCAGCACAGCAGCTGCCTGAAAAATTCGTTGAAGCGGCTGCCTCAAAAACGAAACCTACGTTGCAAGGCGGTACAAGCGGTTTGAGTATCGAAGAGGCCGCTAAAGTGCCACCACCCGAGCTTGATTCTGCCGTGCAGCAGGAAATGCAAAAATCTCCGCTCATTTCACTGGTAGCTCCTAAATCTATCGCAGATCCTTCGCTTGGCCACGCTGTCGTTCATGCTGCTGCACATGGTTCTGAGCTCCCAGCGCAAGCGACCGGAAAGCCACGGTCGAACGATAGTCTCATGGCGGCCATGACAAATATGGCGCCAACCAGTGTAGACTTCACGGCTGGCGAGGCACCTCGCGGCATTAATCTGCAGGATTTGTTAGCGAGCCAATCCTCAAGCAGAATCAAACTTAAACGGGAGAAGAAAAAATAATGAATGACCAACTCGCAAAGGAAATCGCTGACAAAATTATTGGTCAGGTTTTCGGGTATCAAAACCCATTCAGTCTAGAGCAATTATTACAGAAGTTCGCCTTTGATGTCCGCTTGCCTCAGCAGGTCTTCGATGCCTTCGATAACTCTCCTACATGGGCGCAATCCACTAATCCGACTAAGTTCGTTACCATGGAGCGGAGTATGAGTGGTATAAATGGGCGTGAAGATTGGCGGTTGCCAAAGCGGCCGGTCAATTCGGTGGAAGATATTTTGGCAGTTTGGAGCGAGATTAACTATATGACCACAGAGCGTATGCTTGATTCGATAAACGTCGCACAATCTGACAATGTCTACAGCTCTGAAAATATATACCGCTCTCAAGACATTAACCAGTGCAAAAATATTCTGTTTAGCGATAGCTTGGCACAGGGTGGCTGTGAGTATGTAATGGCAAGTCAACGATCGGCTAATTCGACTTTTTGTATTCGCCTTGAAGACAGTAGCAAATGTGCCAACAGTTTTAGCGTGTCATGGTCGAATAGTATTACCAACAGCTTTTTTATAAGTGATGCTAAAGATTTGCAAGATTGCATGTTCTGCTCACATATCTCAACTGGACGGTATCTGATCGCTAACATGCAGTTTGAGGAAGCGGAGTATAAGCGCCTACGAGACATGGTGATCCGCTGGATTCTTACTAGTTAATCTTCTATACTGGTTTACAAATGGCAAAACTGACGCGTGAAGAAGTATTAAAATTGGCTCGCCTTGCTAAGCTTGAGTTTACGAACGAAGAGGTGGACGAGTTTAGAAAAGACCTAAGCGCCATTCTTGATTATGTCGAGCAACTTGATAAGGCTGACACAAAGGGCATGCTGCCAACTAGCCAGGTCACCGGACTAAAAAATGTCATGCGCAAAGACGAAGTTGTTGATTACGGTGTTTCTGCTGAAAGACTGCTACAAAATGTCCCGCAGAAAAATAAAGACTATATACAGGTAAAGCGAGTCCTAGAATGAGCCAATGGCCAGCAATTGCTAAGATTGCCGAAAGCGTACAGACCCGTAAGACGACTGCTGTTGCCAATGTAGAGCTGGCGCTTAAGACGATTGATCAAAAGCAGGAATATCAAGCAATCATCGCTAAAACTACTGAACGCGCTCTACGCCGTGCGCAAAAATTAGACACGGCTATAGCGAAAGGCGAACAAGTTGGGCGCTTGGCTGGCGTGCCGTTTATTGCAAAGGATAACTTCTTGGCTCTGGGCGCAGATACCACGGCAGCCAGCAACATTTTAAGAGGTTTTGATGCGCCATATCAGGCGACGGCAATTGAAAGACTTGAGGCAGAAGGTGCGATTTGTGTTGCCAAAGCTAACTTAGACGCCTTTGGACATGGTGCGAGCACCGAAAATAGCGATTTTTTTACCACAAAAAATCCGCACGATGCAACACGTGTTCCGGGTGGTTCCTCGGGCGGGTCGGCAGCCGCCGTCGTTCTTGATATGGTGCCATTTGCACTTGGCACTGACACGGGCGGTTCAAGCCGTCAGCCGGCCAGCTTTAGTGGCTGCATTGGCTACAAGCCAACATATGGTTTGATCTCGCGCAGCGGAGTAATCGCCATGGCCAGCAGTACCGACACAATTGGTACGTTGGCTCGTTCTGTTGATGACCTTTCACTCGTGCTGGACGTAATGGCAGGCAGAGATCCGCTTGATAGTACCACCATTGAGCGTGATCAGCAGGGCTATAGTGATCTGGCTGGTTCGCTTAAAGGCAAAACAATCGGCATCATCAAAGAATATATGAATGATGGTGTGGACGTGGGAGTAAAAGAGGTCATCCAACAAGCAATTGCAGATATAAAGAAAGCCGGTGCCAAGATAAAGCAAGTTAGTTTGCCTAGCCTTGATCTGTCATTAGCGGTTTATTATATTGTGGTGCCGGCCGAAATCAGTAGCAATTTGAGCAGATACGACGGGCAGCGTTTCGGTTTTAGCCAATCTTCAGCACAAAGCCTAGATCAAAGCTATGTCAAGACGAGATCACTTGGGTTTGGCAAAGAGGCAAAGCGTCGAATCATGATAGGTACCTATGTATTAAGCAGTGGCCACTACGATGCATATTACCGTAAAGCCCAAACAGTACGAACTAAAATCATTAAAGAATTTCAGCAGGTTTTCGAAGAAGTCGATTTTCTGGTAGGGCCAACTGCACCTACGACAGCGTTTAAGATCGGCGAAAACTCATCCGATCCTCTCAAGATGCACCTTGCCGACGTCATGACAGTAGGAGCTAGCCTGACAGGCATACCGGCTATTGTTATTCCAGCAGGTCGCTCTGGTAATCTTCCGGTTGGCCTACAAATAATGGCACCACAGAAGGCAGACAGAAAACTTCTTGAAATAGCAAAAGCAGTCGAGGAGTTACGATGAAGTTGTTTAGGCGACGAAAAAAACTTGACCCTTTGCATTTTAAAGCTGAGTGGATTGCGGTACAAAAACTGTGCGCAAGTAAGGAAACGTGGCCGTTGGCAGTTATGAACGCGGATAAACTATTAGACGAGGCATTAAAGAAAAGTCGCCTAAAAGGTAAATCTATGGGAGAACGATTGGTCGAGGCACAGCGACAGCTGACGGATAATGATGCCGTTTGGTTTGCGCATAATCTCTCGAAAAAATTGCTAGCTGACTCAATTTCGCGTTTGCGCGAAGCTGATGTTAAGCGATCGCTCGTTGGTTTCAGACAAGCATTACGCGATCTGGGAGCGTTGCATGATAAGTAAGCAACAACGTGACACCTATCGCGTAACTATAGGCATTGAATGCCATGTACAGTTTAATACCAAGACTAAGCTTTTTGCGGGAGTTGACAATGATGCGAGAGGTGCAACCGCTAACACCTTGATCAGCCATATCTGTATGGGCCTCCCGGGAGCTTTACCCGTCCTTAATGAAAAGGCGATAGAATATGCTGCTCGAGCGGCTTTTGCGCTCAAGACGGTTCCACAAAAGGTTAGTAAGTTTGACCGTAAACACTATTTTTACCCTGACCTGCCAATGGGATACCAAATAACGCAGCTTTATGAACCGATCATACTTAATGGAGAGGTTACAATAATCGCCGATGGTAAAAAGCATAGGGTTGGGGTTGCTAGGGCTCATCTGGAGGCAGATGCCGGCAAAAATACTCATCCGGACAACGCGGATTATAGTTTAGTTGACTTGAATCGTGCCGGCACACCCTTGCTCGAGATCGTTTCAGAACCGGAATTGCACAGTCCGGCGGAAGCTCGAGCATATGTCGAGGAGCTTTTCTTGCTTATGAAATACGCCCAAGTGTCAGATTGCGACCTATTCCAAGGCAACATGCGTTTCGACGTTAATGTTTCGGTGAGCAAAACAAATAAATTGGGCACACGCACAGAAACCAAAAACCTCAATTCCTTTAGAAGTGTCGAGAAAGCAGCGGAGTACGAAATAAACCGCCAAATCGAGTTGCTTGAAAAAGGTCAAAAAGTTGACCAGGAAACACGCGGCTGGAATGACGCCAAGCAAAAGACTTTTAGTCAGCGAGGGAAAGAAGAGGCCCACGACTATCGATATATGCCCGACCCTGACTTGCCGCCAGTTGAGCTTTCTGAGGAGTACATAAAGACTGCCCAAGCTAGTATGCCGCGAATGCCAGATGATTGGCGTGTACTCCTCCAGAAAATTGGCTTAACGGAAGGACAAACTAACCTACTCTTGCATGCTGAAGTGGCAGACGAGTATAGCAGCTACTTACCGCTGCTAGAAGAAATATCAGCAAACAATGACGAAGCCAAACATATTGCAAACTGGTTCATAAACATAGAGTTACCGCTGAAGGGCGAGAACCGAGAGACGATTGAGTTAAAAGACGAAGCAAGGCTTGTGTTGTACCGTGAGATGTACAAACTAGTACAGGCAGATAAATTAAGCTCCACAAACGCTAAACAGCTCATACATGGACTGCTACAGCGCAGCAGCTTACCTGTTAGTTTGGAAAAATATGCAGAGGAGCAGGGTTTCTTACAAGTCTCGGATACAAAAGAACTTAAGACGATTGTGACAAGAGTGCTCGCAGACAACCAAAAAGCTGCAGATGACCTGCGCGGTGGTGAAGCAAAGGTTATGGGTTTTTTGGTCGGACAAGTTATGAAAGCAAGTTTAGGTAAGGCTAACCCGCAGCTTGCCCAGGAGCTTATTCGTCAACTCCTCTGAAACCCCGGAGGACCGCATGGTACAATGAGCTTAGTATGAGCGTAAAACCTATCCGAAAAGCCGTGATTGCTGCTGCCGGGTTTGGCACTCGTTTTTTGCCACAAACAAAAGCGATGCCCAAAGAAATGCTACCTCTGGTTGATAAACCTATCATTCAATATATCGTGGAAGAGTTGGTTGAAGCTGGTATTGAAGATATCGTTATCGTAACTGGTTATCACAAGCGGTCCGTCGAAGATCATTTCGACAATATGAGTGCTGATTTGCGCGCCAATTTGGAGGCCGGTGGCAAACGTGAACTACTAGAGCAAACCAAAAAAATATCTAGTCTCGCCAACTTTGCCTATATTCGTCAAAAGGGCCCGTATGGCAATGCTACGCCGGTTGCCAATGCTGCCCACCTCATTGGTAACGAGCCGTTTATCTATACCTACGCCGATGATTTCATCGTCGCACAACCTGTCAGGTTCAGGCAGATGATAGATTTGTACGAAAAGTATAATTCGTGCATCCTCAGTTGTATACAAGTGGCCAAAGAAGCAGATTATCAAAGATACGGAATAGTTGCCGGTGAGGAGCTTGATGACGGTTTGATTAAGATGTCAACTATCGTTGAAAAACCCGGAAAAGACAACGCACCGAGTGACCTTGCAAGCGTCAGTGGCTATCTTCTTACCCCCGATATATTTGATTATATTGAAAAAGCCCGGCCAGAGCTCGAGGCGGGTAAAGAGTTTCAGATTCAGATTGCCATGCAAAAAATGATCAACGATGACCTGCCGCTGTATGCATACAAGATAAAAAACAGTACTTTCTATGACACAGGAAACAAACTCGAGTACCTCAAAACAATCGTTGATTTTGCCCTGCAACACGAAGACCTAAAAGACGACTTTTTAACTCACCTTAGGCAAATTGTTCAATAACTCGCTGGTATGGTATAAACTATAGATATGAATACTGCTGAGCAAGTTCTCGTAATTATGCTTTCCGCAGCACTAGCGATTTTCTTGATATGCGCAATTATCGCTACGGTTAAAGTGATCCAGATACTCTCGCATGTAAAAAGTCTCACTCTTAAAGCTGAGGCGCTCGCCGACAAAGCAGAAGAAGTAGGTGAGTTTTTTAAACACTCTGCGGGTCCAGTCGCACTTGCTAAACTTATTTCCAATATTGTGAGCACGAAAAAGCAAGGCAGAGATAAGGAGTAGATATGGCCAAAGAAAACACTACAAAAAAAATAGCTGTCGGCGCTCTTGTAGCCGGTGCCGTCGGGTATGTGGCCGGCATTCTTACGGCCCCTAAAAGCGGTAAAGAAACACGAAAAGATGTTAAAGATGCCGCCGTGAAAGCTAAGACTTCAGCTGAAAGAGAACTAAAGAAACTACACAGTGAGTTGTCGGCGGCGTTAGAAAAAGCAAAAAAAGGTGCTGGTAAGTTCAAACATTTTGCTGACCGCGACTTTGAAAAAGCAGTAAACGCTGCAGATAAAGCAAAAAATAAAGCAAAAGAGATGTTAACGGCAATCCATGAAGGTGGAGCCGAAGATGAGGATCTGCAAAAAGCTATCGGTGAAGCAACGCAAGCAATTGAGCATTTGAAAAAATTTGCCTCAAAAGAATGAATAAAAAGATCAACTCGAATTCAGCGGCGGCTAACCAACAGTACATCGAGTTAGGCAAAATGTTGGTTGCTGTTTATGAAACGGGCTATCTTGATATACGAAAGTCATATAAGCAAAACTTCATTAAAGGCCTCGTAAGCGGAGCTGGAGGGGTTATTGGGGCGACAGTTGTAATAACGATCTTGCTATGGTTTCTCTCGCTATTTAAGCAAGTACCACTTGTTGGCCCTTTAATGAACAGTATTAGGCATAGTGTAGAAGAAAAGCGCTAGTGCGTTGTAATAGTTTCTAAAACTCGCAGTTACGACCAATTTTACATACAATGTAATAAGCAATGCGAGGGGTTGAATGAAAAGAACGCTTACGGCTAGTGATTTTGTTCATCTGCATAATCACACACAATATAGTTTGCTGGATGGCCTAACAAAGGTCCCTGCTCTGGTGGAGTACATTTCGAAGGCTGGCATGAAAGCAGTTGCTATGACAGATCATGGCACGCTGTCGGGAGTGATTGAATTTTATAAAGCAGCTGGATCCGCAAACATTAAACCTATCATAGGTATGGAAACATATGTTTCTCCTCGTTCGCACGTAGATCGTGATCCAACAAAAGACAAAACCCCTTTCCACCTTATTCTCATCGCGATGAACAATAAAGGCTACGAAAACCTTATGCGTCTTAGTACTATTGCTAATTTGCAAGGCTTTTATTACAAGCCACGAGTTGATCGCGATTTGCTAGAAAAATACAATGAAGGGCTAATTGTACTTAGTGGGTGTATAGGTGGTGAGATTGGTGACGCATTAAGGAATAGACAGTACAAGGAAGCTAAGCAGATAGCGCAGTGGTACAAAACCGTTTTTGGTGATCGCTATTATCTTGAGGTGCAGGACCACGGGCACCCAGAACATACGAGCGCCTGGGATGAGCAAATAGAAGTTACCAAACAGACATTCATGCTTTCAAAAGAATTATCGATACCATGCGTAGTAACCTGCGACGCACACTACCTGTCGCATGCGGATCAAGAAGCTCATGAAATACTGTTGTGTGTCCAAACGGGTAGCTTCCTGAGTGACGAGAAACGAATGAGCCTTAAAGATTTTGAATTGCACGTCACCGATCCTGAGGCCATCATAAAACGGTGGGGGACAGAACATCCTGAAGTAATAATTAACAGTCGCATTATTGCAGAACGTTGCAAGGTAGATATTACGCTCGGTGAAATCCTTATTCCTAAGTTTGATGTACCAGCGAAGGAAACTGAAGAAACCTACTTACAAAAACTAGTTTTCCGAGGTTTGGCTTGGCGCTATGGTGGCGTTGATGAAGCTGACGTCCATAAGCTCTCGATCGCTACGGCAAAGAAAACACTGCCACGGCACATCGCCGAAAGAGCAGAGTACGAGCTGTCCGTAATAAAACAAATGGGTTTCAATGGTTATTTCCTGATTATTTCGGATTTCATCAACTGGGGCAAAGATCAAGGTATAGTCTTCGGTCCGGGCAGGGGGTCGGCGGCCGGATCGATCATCGCCTACGCACTCAAGATAACCGAGCTAGACCCAATGAAGTATGACCTGCTGTTTGAGCGCTTTCTCAACCCCGATCGCATCAGTATGCCTGATATTGATATTGATATTCAAGATTCACGACGCGATGAAGTGATTCAATATTGTGTCGAGAAATACGGTAAAGACCGCGTAGCCAACATAGTCACCTTTGGCCGTATGGCGGCCCGTAACGCCGTGCGTGATGTGGCGCGAGTTCTGCAAGTGCCATACGCCGAGGCGGACAGACTGGCAAAACTTATCCCCCCTCCGGTTCAGGGTAGGCACATACCATTAGCTCAATCACTAAAAGAAAGTAATGAGCTAAAGCAAGAATATCAAAATAGCGAGACTGCCAAGCGGGTATTTGATCTAGCTGTTCAGATGGAAGGAACCATACGCTCGCATGGCGTTCACGCTGCCGGAGTAGTCATTGCGCCTGATGAAATAGTGAAATACGCACCGCTCGAAATGGCGCAAAAGGGCGTTGTCGCAACTCAATATCCTATGGGGCCTATTGAAGAACTTGGTCTACTTAAGATGGACTTTCTGGGCTTAAGCAACTTAACCATCATCAAAAACGCTTTGCGAATCATAAAGCGAGTGTATCAAAAGGATATTGATATTGATAAGTTGCCTCTCGATGACAGTAAGACCTACGCATTGCTTCAACGAGGTGATACAACCGGCGTCTTTCAGCTAGAATCAGCGGGAATGAAGCGCTATCTCAAAGAGCTCAAACCAACGGTTTTCGAAGATATCGTTGCAATGGTTGCTTTGTACAGGCCCGGGCCCATGCAGTTTATAGACAGCTTTATCAAACGCAAACGTGGCCAAGAGAAGATCACCTACCTGCATCCAAAGATGGAGAATGCTCTCAAAAGTACCTATGGAGTATTGGTTTACCAAGAGCAGTTTATGCAAATCTCTAAAGACCTTGCCGGCTTTACCGGTGGGCAAGCAGATACCTTACGTAAGGCTGTCGGCAAGAAAATTTTGGCAATGATGCGAAAAATCAAGCCAGAATTTATCGAAGGTGCGATCAAACATAGCAAAGCGGAGCGAGCCCAGATGGAACAGTTTTGGGCGCAACTGGAAGAGTTTGCAAACTACTGTTTTAACAAAAGTCATGCTGCCTGCTATGCACTCATTGCTTACCAAACCGCCTATCTTAAAGCGCACTATCCTTCGGCCTTTATGGCGGCGCTCATGACGAGTGACTTTGATGATACGGATCGCCTGGCAATTGAGATTACCGAGTGCAATCACATGGGAATAACTGTCCTTCCGCCGGACATTAATGAGTCATTCATAGAATTCGCTGTTGTACCACAAACCAGTCAGATTCGTTTTGGTATGTCGGCGATAAAAAATGTGGGAACGGCGGCTGCTGAGGAGATACTGAGGGCCCGAGAGAATGGTCCGTTTTTGAGCCTAGAAGACTACTTCGAGCGCGTTAGTACCCGGACAGTAAACCGCAAAACCTTAGAAAGTCTTATAAAAGCTGGTGCTTTGGACGGATTTGGCAAGCGTGATTATCTACTGGCCAATCTGGATGCTTTGCTTGCCTATGCAAGCCGGCTGCAAAAGGAGCGTGCCAGTGGACAAACTGACTTATTTGGTGGCAGTGCGGGTGGGCCAACAAGCTCATTAAAGCTCAAACTTAACACTGATTTTGCAGCCATACCACAACGCGAACAATTGCAGTGGGAGCGGGAACTCCTGGGTCTTTATTTGTCTCAGCACCCCTTAGAAGATTATCGACTCTGGTTACAAGAACAGACCATGCCAATTCGTGAGTTATCGCAAGAAATGCACGGGAAGGCTGCAACGGTTGGCGGGGTGATTGCCGATATGCGCGAGATTCTGACAAAAAAAGGTCAGAAAATGGCTTTTGTGCGGCTTGCAGATGAAAGTCATGAAATTGAACTTGTTTTGTTCCCGGGTGTCTACGAACGATCTATGGAGTTATGGGATAAGGACAAGATTGTGCTGGTAACAGGAAAAATTAGTGCGCAGGATCGTGATGGAAACGCCGACGAAGTTAAAATTATGGTTGATTCAGCTCGAGAAATCGTACATGAGGAGGTCAAGAATTATGCAAGTAGCGGTAAACCCATGAAGCCTCCAAAACTTAAAAAACAAAAACTTTCGAAGTCATCTCCTACGCCTTCAGGTACCACCGAAGCGAGCATCAGCAGGCTCTACATTAAGCTACCTAACAGCAACGATCAGGACGTCTTGCGGCAGCTGAAAGAGTCTATCGATAAGACAACTGGAGAGACAGAAGTTGTGCTTGTCATTGGCGAAGACGAACAGAGGCAAATCATTAAGTTGCCGTCTCGGGTTACACCATCAGATGACTTCGTCAACGAGCTTGCATCTTTGGTTGGCAGCAACAACGTAAAGTATCAGTGATATAACGCATCGCCGCTAAAACTTGTCTAATAGCTACAAAATAAATCCGGCTGTTCTGCTAACAATAAAGCAAAGCCACACAAAACTTATGATCGTAACATCTAATAGGCTGTGTTCAAGGACATAGCGTTCACCTTTAGTTAGCAAACGGTGCAGCGCTCGGCTGTGTTTACCTATAACATAGCCACCGCCAGCCATCGCTAGCAACACCATCACAATGAGTAATGTCGAGGCGGCTGACCTAGCTAATAACTGAAGTCTGTTGACGCTGTGAGTTGTTGTGGTAGTTGAACTACTTGCAGAAGTAGTGCTTAGCTTGCCGCTTACTGGCTCGGGCAGTGTTACGCTTACTGTTTTGCTATCGGCAGTCACTGTTAACGATTGTTCTCTTTTTGACCCCTTAACCTCCGCGGTCGCAACGTGCTCGCCTTCCTCAACGTCAGCAAAAACGGCAACTCCATCGGCGCCTGTTTTTGCAGTTCTCGGTTTCGAATGAAGCGTAACAAGAATGTTTGGTACGGGTTTATCATCATCATCAAGTATTTTCACTTCAACAGTATGCTTTGGAGTTGCCTCGGTCGTTGTTGTGGTGGTTTGTTTCACTGTTGGTGGTGCTACGGCAACTGGCGCAGGCGGGGTGGGTTGGGCGGCTGAAACAGTGTAGGGCTTTGCGTACATTGCTACGATAATGGTTTCTTCGCCGTCCTGGTTGTAGTTACTCGCATTTGTAAAACCAAAGCCGACCTCGGTAAAGTCTTTATTAAGGAGGTTTTCTCTGTGAGAGGGGCTATTCATCCAGCCTTGGACTGTTTCGCTGCTTGTTTTGAATCCGTAAGCAAGATTTTCACCGGCTTCATCATAACTATAACCGGCCTTTGTGATAAAAACCCATGGTGGATTGCCGTCGGGTGTGTTATGAGACCAGTAATTACGAGCGGCCATGTCGTTTGCTTTGGCCTGCGCAGCCGAAGCAAGCTTACTATTGACTGATAAATTACCAGCACCGTTGCTGGAGCGTTGCTGATTTGTACTGGTTAGCAGCCCATTCACGCTCATCTCTGTAG
The DNA here is from genome assembly GCA_964547235.1 of uncultured Candidatus Saccharibacteria bacterium. Lineage (GTDB taxonomy): Bacteria > Patescibacteriota > Saccharimonadia > Saccharimonadales > AWTP1-31 > CAZHBD01. The sequence goes on along the minus strand of CAZJME010000002.1, from coordinate 4,928 downwards.
CATAGGCAAGCACGCCACTATTATTTCGCGCAGCAACGTGATGAAAAAAGTTACCTATATAAATGCCCGTGGAAATGATAAGAATCAAAGGGATATACGGCGCGTATACCTTAAGAAAGGACCTGCTTCGCTTCCGAGAATATCCGTGTTTTTTACGGTGAACAGTGGCCTGCGGCATATGGTTGCATTGTACCGAAAAGCAGGCAAAAAGGCTATGTTTATAGCGCTATCTAAAACGACAGTGGTATAACGCCATCGCAGCAGCCTGAGTTACATTATACGATTCCTTTTTACCGTACATTGGAATTTCGAGAATACAGTCTGATAAAGCGAGGATCTCTGTTTCTATACCCTCAACTTCACGCCCGACTATTATTGCGATCTTTTCAGGTGGCGAATACGATGGTAGTTTGATGGCATTTTTACTTTGCTCTAGTGAAACGATGGCATAACCGTCGTTTCTTAATTGAGTTACTACGTCCGAGACCTTGTCATTATGGTTCCACTTGCCGGTTTTTTCTGCCCCTAGTGCAGTTTTGCTGATCTGTTTAGTGATACGCTGCTGGAGATGCGGCAATCGCGCATCGTTTTTTACTGAAGGGTATGGTGTGTACCCGGTGAGGTATACCCGCACGCCGAGTCCGTCACAGGTGCGCAACAACGAGCCCACATTATGGGTGCTACGAAGATTATGGGCAATGAGAACAATGTGTGTCACGAACTAAGTGTAACTTAGAGGTGCATTATAAAGCACAAGCATTTATACTATCTGCATGAGTCAAGATGCCCGCGCCGCTGAAGAGCAGTCAACCCTTCGCCGTGCCCGAATATTGGGCCTAGATTACGCCGACACGTCTGTACCCGGTGAAAAACAGCTCTATCAAGAGCTTCTGCCTGTTAGTGAACTATACCAGCTGCGCGTTATACCGTTATTTGCTGCCAAAAGCCTTATAACCTTTGGCATTACCAACACAACTTCTCAACAGACCCTGAACAGTCTTAAGCAACAATTTTTAGACCAACGTATCGATTTTAAACTTATTTCCGACGCGGGCTTCCGAGAATATATGCAGCTGTATGACCCACCAAAGCAAGTAGTCTACCAAGACATTTCGATAAATTCTCCCGATCAAGCTTCGCTTATGGCCTCAGTGTCTGCAACGCTTCAACAAGTTAAGGCAAATGACATGCTGGCATATCTAACGCAGCAGGCTCATAAACTAGGAGCGTCAGATATACATATCGAGCATGACCCAGATAGTGTGCGCATACGTTTTCGTATTGACGGCGTCTTGCATCCCATCGCTCAGATAACACCCGAAAGAAACCGAATGCTGATTTCAGCAATTGCAAGTGCCGCTAATATTTCCACCAGCGCAAATGATGCACAGCAAGGACACATCGCGCAAAAGGTACAAATGGCCGATGGCACCGAGGTCGACGTAAATTTGCGCGTTGAGACAGTACCGGCAATTAATGGCATGGACATAGTTATGCGGTTATTTAACATGACAGCTGAAATGTATAGTCTCGATAAACTCGGTTTAAGTCAGGCGGAGCGGCAGGTTGTCGAGTCTATCATTCAAAAACCCACTGGCCTCGTTTTAGCCGTGGGACCCACTGGTTCGGGAAAGACCACCACTTTGTACTCAATGTTGAATAGCCTCAACAACACTCAGCGCAAAATAATAACCATTGAGGACCCTGTAGAGTATCAGTTCAATGGGGTTACGCAGGTTTCGGTTAGTACTCAAAACGGTGAGGAGTCGCATTTTGCCGATAAACTACGCGCGGTTTTGCGTTTAGATCCAGATATTGTTATGGTCGGTGAGATTCGCGACTTGGACACTGCTAAAACAGCCTTACAGGCATCTTTGACGGGGCATCTTGTTTTATCGACTTTTCATGCAGGTTCTGCTGCAGCCGCTCTTACGCGCCTCATGGATGTTATTGGCGACAACCCCTTATTCATATCAGCCATACGATTAATTATGGCTCAGCGCCTTGTGCGACGTCTGGACAACAGTACCAAAGTTGCATACATACCAGAGGAATCACTAAAGCGAAAACTGGCCCAGTTACTCGAGAATTTACCCTCGCAGTTTCCCAAGCCCGACCTCCAAAACATACAGCTATATAAGGCGGGGCAGTCGACGGACAATCCCTTTGGGTTTAAGGGGCAACTTGCTTTGCGCGAACAGCTGGTAATGTCGAATGAACTGCGTGACCTTTTGCAGTCAAAAACAACCCATCTGTCAACTCAGGAAATAGAAGAAATGGCGGTCAAAAATGGCATGCTCACCATGCAGCATAATGCCGTGCTAAAGGTTATTGCCGGCGAGACAACTGTCGAGGAAATGATCCGCGTTCTTGGCTAACGGATCAAAAAAACTTACTCTTGAAAAACTTTTGCAACCGCTTCAACCAGTCCCGCTTCAAAGGGATCCGGTATGACCTTATCGGGCGTTGGATTGTGTACTAATCGCGCTATTGCCTCGGCCACAGCTATTTTATGCTTTTCGGTTATGGCTGAAACATTATTGTCGAGAGCCCCCCTGAAAATGCCAGGAAAGGCCAACGAATTGTTGACTTGGTTAGCAAAGTCACTTCGTCCTGTAGCCACAATGGCTGCACCTGCTTGTTTTGCTTCGTCGGGCATAATTTCTGGTGTTGGATTCGCCAACGCGAAGATAATGGGATCCTTATTCATACGTTGAACAAGCCTTGTGTTTAGCGAGCCTGCTTTTGATACGCCGATAAAAACATCGGCGCCTACCAGAATATCCTCAAGGGAGCCGTCCGCATTTGTTTTATTAGTAAATTCAAGTAGTTTTTTCTTTGCTGCGTTTAAATCACGCCTATTGGCGCTCACAACGCCTTTACTGTCAACTGCAAAAATTGAAGGTCGGGCGTAGGCGTAGAGTAGTTTTATAATCGCTGTACCTGCGGCCCCAGCACCAGCTACTACAATTTTGGCATTTGAAAGTTCTCGGCCTGTAACCTTCATGGCGTTAATTAGACCTGCCAAAACAACTATGGCTGTTCCGTGCTGATCATCATGCATAATAGGGAGCGATAACTCGGCCTTTAGCCGCTCCTCGACTTCAAAGCAAATCGGTGCTGCTATATCCTCAAGATTAATACCACCAAAACTTGGCGCAATAGCCTTAACGGCATCGACAATGCCATCTGCAGTATGAACATCTAAGACAATCGGGACTGCATCAATACCCGCAAAATGCTTGAAGAGCATGGCTTTGCCTTCCATAACTGGCAACGCACCTAACGGGCCAATGTCGCCAAGGCCCAAAACTGCCGAGCCATCACTGACGACTGCGACGCTGTTGTTTAGCCAGGTGTATTCACGGGCTTCCTGAGGATGCTTGGCTATGTAATCACTTACTGCAGCAACCCCAGGAGTGTAATAAGTGCTCAGTTGTTCCTTATTATCAAGTTTTTCCTTCAGCCGAATAGCTATCTTGCCTTTTAGCTCTTTATGTTTTAATAGCGCTTTTTTTGCATAATCCATAAACCCTATTGTACGAAAAAATGCGCGTCTGGTGTATTTCATTATCACAACAGGTTTGGTATACTTGAATGAAAGCAAGAAATAGTGTAAGGTTTATTGGTTATGGAATCTATTATCCAGAAAATTGAAGCAAAATATAAGAAGCACGCTGTGGTTGATGTTATGCCTGGCGATACTGTGCGCGTGCATCAACAAATTAAAGAAGGTAATAAAACACGTATCCAGATTTTTGAGGGTTTGGTCATTCGTGTTAGCCGCAAGAATAGCCTGACAGCAACTGTGACGGTACGGCGTATTGCGAGTGGCATCGGCGTCGAGAAGACATATCTTTTGCACTCACCCTTAGTAACAAAAATTGAGGTCACCAAACGTAGCAAAGTACGTCGCAATTATCTTACATATATGCGTGCACGTACGGGTAAATCGGCACGACTCAGCACTGTCGATTTCGATCGACAAGCAGTCAATGACCTGCCCCCTGACACGGCTGCCGAGGAAGCCGAGCGCATTGCTAAAGAAGAGGCTGCAAAACAGCACGAGGCGGAAGCTGCCGCTAAGGCAAAAGAGGCGGCTGAAGCCGAAGCCAAGGTCGCAGAAGCAATAGCAAAGCACGAAGAAGTTTAAGCAACACATCACTTCGTAGAAACGGACTGCCTATAGTGGGCAGTTTTTTGCTACCATTAAGGCGTGAAGACTATTGGTGTTGACGAGGTTGGTAGAGGTTGCTGGGCAGGGCCGCTGGTTGCGGTTGCCTTGTACTTACCGCGGCAAGTACCAGGTCTGACTGATTCTAAATTGTTGTCACGGACACGACGGATGCTACTGTACGATCTTTTGCGAGACTCAGGCGCCCAGTGGGGAGTCGGCTGGGTGCACAATGATGAACTCGACATTGTTGGTTTGCCTCATTCTGTACGCTTGGCAATGGAACGAGCAGTCGGCAGGTTTAATAGCGAGGACTGCGAGGTTATTATCGATGGTAACATTAACTACCTAAAAGATCTTACGCACAGCCGAGCAATTATAAAAGCCGATTTATCAATCGCAGCCGTTAGTGCTGCCAGTATTATCGCTAAGGTAACGAGAGACGTATATATGCAAGGGATGAATGTGCATTACCCCGGTTATGGTTTTGATAACCATGTCGGTTATGGTACGGCCAAACATCAAGCAGCCCTTAGGTCGCAAGGGGTGACAGCTTTGCACCGGAGAACTTTTTGTCCCATTCGGGAGTTATTATGACGACCACTTCAACAGGAAGAAACGCCGAACTTTGCGCTGCCCGAAAGCTTCAAAAAGCTGGCTTTACGTTAGTCGCGCAAAACTGGCGCACACCCCGGTGTGAGATAGACCTTATCATGAAAAGGAATCACTGCATCTACTTTATTGAGGTCAAGTA
>CAZJME010000001.1:0-20782 GCA_964547235.1 uncultured Candidatus Saccharibacteria bacterium | reverse complement strand
TCGCCTCTCCAACGGGATTATCTGGGGCTAGTGATCTGCAGGTCATGAGTCGCATCAAACAAGATTATTCGGCAGCAGCCTATGACGTAGTAGTCATCGGCTCGCACGGTCTGAGTTTGCTCAGACAAAATAATATCCAGCCAATTCGGTCGTTTGAGACGCCAGATATAGCTCAAACATTTACCGTGGAGCCAATCCTGGATCTCGTAGAAACATACCAGACAACAATTGCCTACTTCGATTCTTATGTTTCGTTAACGCAGCAGCGACCGACTAAGCTCGAGCTATTACTTGAGCCGCAACAGTTAACCGAAGAAGAGAGGACGCTCATGCGCGAGGGTGGTGTTGAAGTGATTGCTGCTGGGAATTTTATTTTTGAGCCGTCTGTTGACGAGGCAATCTTGACATTGGAACAGGCTATGCTCAGCACCACGATTACACAGTTATTGTTTGAGTCCAGATTATCCCAATTGGCCAGTCGCTTTACCAGTATGACTATAGCGCATGATCGCGCACGAACTGAACAAAAAAAGACGTTTTATCGTTATCTAGCGGCTCGACGTAGTGAGCGCGACGAAATGTCTCGGCAGATTGGTGTTGCTGCCAAGATGAGGGCCGTATGAGTACTCACCGAAAAACCATACACCCTATGAAGAAGCTTGGAGTGGTTAGTGCAATGTATGGCCACATAGCTCAGGTAAAATTAACTAAAGACTATGTGCCGGCCGTTGGCGAGGTGCTATTGACAGGCGAACGGGGTACAACGCGACTCCTGGTAGAAGAGTGTATCAACGGTGCGGCAATCTGTCTTAATATCGACGATGCTCACGCTCTGGCGCATAACGATTCGGTAATGGCCACCGGAGAGATATTTAAAGTCCCTGCTTCTAAGGCTATCTTTGGGCGAGTGTTCAATGCTCTGGGTGAGCCGTTAGACGGAGCCGGTGCGCTAGAAACTCCAGCACTACACTCTATCTCTTTGCCGGCGCATCAGAAAATCGGTAGCGTGCATAAGCCAGAGGTTTTGGAGACGGGTATAAAGGTGATAGATTTCATGGCGCCGTTTGTTAAGGGGCGGCGGATTGGTATTATCGGGGGCGCTGGAGTTGGTAAAACTGTCTTAACGACCGAAATGATGCATAATGTCGCCGACAAGCAGGCTGCACTAAACTTCTTTGTAGGTATTGGTGAGCGTGTTCGTGAGGGTCACGAACTATTTTACACCTTGAAAAACCGGGGTTTGATTGACCGAACGGTTATGTACCTAGGGCAGATGAGCGAAGACGCTGTCAAGCGTTCTATGGTGGGGCCAACAGCGGCAACTGTAGCTCGAGTCTATGCCGAAAAAGGCAATGATATCTTATTTTTCATAGACAATATCTACCGTTTCGTTCAAGCGCGAAACGAACTGTCTGTCATGCGCGAGGCAGTGCCATCGGAGGGCGGGTATCAGCCTAGTTTGTTCTCTGACTTACACCGTTTTGAAGATACTTTGCAAGCGACCCAAAATGGTAGCATTACCTCGGTGCAGTCTATCTTTATTCCTGCAGATGACCTGAGCGATCCAGCCGTTGTAGAAATTAGCCAGCAGCTCGATTCGACCATTGTTCTGTCGCGCGATGTCTTCGAACAAGGCATATTTCCGGCAGTTGATTTACTCAACACGACTAGTTCGTTAATAACGCCAGAAATTTTGGGCGAGCGGCATTACGGCCTAGTTAAACGAGTCAAAGCCGTTATGCGTACTTACCGCAGTCTTAAAACCATTATTGCTATCGTGGGCGAGAGTGAGTTGTCTCCGGGAGATCGCCTAGACTACGAACGCGCACAAGAGTTGACCCAGTTCTTCTCGCAGCATATGTTTGTGACAGAGGACCTGAGCGGCAACAAGGGCGAATACTTTACTCGCGAACAAACCCTTAAAGGCATAGAAGCAATTTTTAGAGCAGAAGATGCGGCACCTAGCGACCAGCCCTGAGCTCGAGGTAAAAGCCTACACCCTGGCAGAAGTTCTGTATGCAGGCAGAGCGTTTTCAGTATCGGCTGTTAGCAAATTGGGCCCACTCGACATTCTGCCGGGTCATGCGAATTTGCTCGCAATTCTAACGGATTGTGAGGTTGTAATAGAGACAGATGATGGGCAAAAAACATTAACTATCGCTGGCGGTGTATTGAAAGTGTCGAGCAATAATGTCTTGCTTTTTATCAATGTCTGACTGCTTGGTGGCATAAGTCGCAATCGGTCGGGTGAGAGGCCGATTTTCTAAGCTTTTTGGCCGATCTTTTGTAAGTGCTAATGCCCTTGTGTATATCAAAAAAAAGCATTAAAATTATGAGTGACTATAAGAGGGTGCTGCAGCGCAGAAGACAAACATGGATTCTAAGGATTCTCGTAAGCCTGAAGATGATAGGAGCTCACCTGTTCTCGAGAAGTTAGAGCAGCCTGTTTCGAGCACTCAAAACACACCGACAGATCGAATAATTCACCCTCGGCCAACCAGACCGTGGAAGTTGCAAGTGGCATTACTCGCCGGAGCTTCGCTACTTGTTGCTGGCTTGGCATTTGGTGCGGTTCGCTTGAATAAACACTCTAGATCATTGAAGAATCAAGATGATCTGAGTAGCTACAAGACAATTAGCAACCCAACGCTTGGTGATGTCACCGATACGCCAGTGCAATCACTTAACGACCAGACGGTTACCATCAATGGCAACTTGGTTGTTAAGGGCAAATTAAGCTTATCGCAACAGGCCATCGCTGACCTTGGCGGACTCCTTGTGGGTCGATCCAGCGCTGATGCCGTCATTCTAAGCCCAGTAGCCAACGGTGTACAACAAGCTGGCAACATTGCAATATCTGGACAAATTTTGGCATCGAATTTTCAGGGCAATGGCGCCAATCTTAGCAACCTTAACGCCACAAGTATCACCAGCGGAACACTTGACAGCAGCGTACTTTCTCCCGACGTAACACGACTCGGCCAGACTATTCCACTGAGCGCAATCCAGCCAACTATTCTTTCTAGCCTTAACAATGTCACCAACAACGGTGGCAATGTTGACTTGGTGGCCGGGTCTGGCGTGACAATATCAGCCGATGCAAACACCAAGCAAATCACCATATCGGCGCCAACCAATGGTGACATTACTGGCGTTATTGCTGGTACGGGCCTGTCCGGCGGAGGCCTTAGCGGTGATGTAACGCTCAACGTTGACACCGGCACAGTTACTGTGCAGGGCAATGTTTTTAACGGCGCTAGCCAGCTGGTTAAACTGAACGGTGCAGGTGAATTCACGGCCATTAGTGGCGTTAATCTAACGAACCTCAACGGCAGCCAGATTACCACAGGGACTATTAGTGACGGTCGGCTTAGCGCAAATGTTACGCTCCAAGGAAATACTTTTAATCTAGCCAATAAGCTGGTGCAACTAGATAGTTCCGGCAACTTTACGGCGATAAACGCATCGGCTCTGACCAACCTCAATGCTAGCAATATCTCTAGCGGTACGGTTGGCGACGCTCGACTGAGTGCTAACGTGGCGCTGCTCAACGCCAGCCAAACTTTTTCTGGCAACGTGGTTTTTTCTCAGCCGCTAACAGTTAACACGATACAACCGTCCGCCGCTATGGTTATTGGCGCTACCAATCAGGCCTTGACTCTGCAAGGCGATATGACAACGAGGTTGACTGGTACAAATGGTGGCAACACGGTGTCGCTGGGCTTCACAGGGACTCCAACCGGCAATGTTATATACAACTTAGACGCTGCTACGACACCCGGTACATACACACTCTGTACGACAGTTGGCAATTGCGCGGGCTCGGGTAGCGGGGTTACGAGCAGTGGCGGCACGACTAACAAGTTGGCAAAATTCAATGGCGCTCAGGCCATTGGCGACAGTACCATTGCCGATGACGGTACACTGGTAACAGTTGCAGCTAACGGATTGTTCAAGGCGGGAAGCGATTCTACTACGGCGTTCCGTGTTCAGAATGCTGCCGGGAGTACCGACGTTCTTACTGTGGACACCAACAACACGCGTGTAGCCATAGGGCAAACGACTGGCAGCTATACCTTAGATGTTAACGGTGACATTAACTCCGCTACCGGCATCCGTGTTGGTGGTAATCTGGTATGTGACTCTAGCGGTTGTAGCGCCGGGGGTGGCTCAGGATTTTACATCCAAAATGGTACTAGCTTACAAACTGGCGCTAATTTTAACATCGAATCAGCTACCACCAGCCTGCCAACAGTTGTCCTCAAGGCCAAAACTAGCCAGACAGCGGATCTTCTAGAGGCCAAGGATGAGAACAATAACGTTGTTGCCAGTATCGACAAAGATGGCAACATCAACACCACTGGGCAATACATGGTGAACGGTGCCCAAATATCGAGCGCCAACCTTAGCAACAATGCTAACTTAGCCAAACTGAACGCCAGCCAGACGTTCACTGGCAACAACACACTTACCGGGACTGTTGTGCTCCAGAATGCTGCCGATTCCACCAGTGCCTTCCAGATCCAAAATGCAGCCGGCGTAAGCAATCTATTGGTAGCCGACACCAGCAATACGCGCATCGCTATTGGCCAAGCGACTGCTGGCTATACCTTAGATGTCAATGGTGATATTAACATCACGAGTGGTTCAGCCTATCGCATCAATGGCGTGGCCATTTGCGGCCCTACTGCTACGTGTGCTCCAAGTTCTGGTAGCGGCAGCTATATCCAAAACGCGCTGACTAGTCAAACTGCTAACTTCAACATCAAGTCGGTTAATTCTAGCAGCATTGTGGGTATATTACAGGGCACAGCTGGCCAATCAGCCGATATTTTGCAGGCTCGCGACAACGACAATAACATCATTGCCAAAATTACGGCCAGTGGCTCGATTGTAGGAACAAGTCTTTACCAGGGGTCTAGCCAGGTCTGCGACATCAGTAATAACTGTGGCTATGTAACTACTAGCGCCGGTGCTGGCAACTACATCCAAAATGGTACATCTCAACAAACTGCCAACTTCAACATCAAGTCTGCTACAGCCGGCAGTGTCGGTGCCGTCATCCAAGGAGCCAGCGGCCAAACAGCTGACATACTACAGACCAAAGACAGCAGTGGCAACACAGTAGCCAGCATAGGCGCAACTGGCAATGCATTGTTCAGAGCTACCACCCCGTCTAGCACCGCCTTCCAGATACAGAATGCCGCCGGAAATACGATACTCGGACTTGAAACAAACACTATAGCACCAACCGCATGGGTTACAACAACATCGTTGTCGTCGAAGCGTACGCATGCTAGCCAGGCAACATATTCGAGCAGGTTCTATATTCTAGGCGGAATAACCGGAACAACAACAATGAATACTGTGCAATATAGTCAACCGAACCCTGACGGGACATTGGGGCCGTGGACATCAACCACGAGCTTGCCCACAAGCCTTTGGGGTCACAGCTCAGCTGCATATAACGGCTATATATATACTATCGGCGGGTCAACGACAACTGCTGTAAGTAGTAGCGTTACGACGGTGAACTATGCTGTAATTAATGGTGACGGTACTATTGGGTCCTGGAGCGCAACAACAAGTCTTCCTTTTGCGCGTAGATTTCATTCGGTGGTAGTCAATAATGGTTATATTTATGTCCTTGGTGGACAAAATTCAGCAGGAACAAATCTTAATGATGTGATCTATGCTCCGATTAATGCAAACGGCACGATTGGCACTTGGGTATCAACCAATGCATTTACCACGGCACGATATGGCCAAGCCAGTGTTGTAAACAACGGGTACTTATATATCTTAGGGGGGTATGCCAGCGCGTACCTAAGCGATGTTCAATACGCGCCAATCAATGGTGACGGTACTGTAGGGTCTTGGACTACTACTACCCCATTATCCACGGCACGATATAAGCCCACCGTTGGAGTGTCCAATGGTGTGTTTTATGTCGCTGGCGGGGAATTAAGTGGCGCTCCATTATACTCTGTAGTTAACAGCATCTTTAATCCTGACGGGACCCTAGGTGCATGGACATCAAGCCCGAGTCTGCCTTCTGCTAAAGCATACGCAAACGGCTATATGAATAATGGGTTTTTCTACGTCGTTGCAGGCACAGACTTTAGTAGCGAGACATTAAGCTCTCATTATCTAGCAGTACAAGGAGTCGACAGCCGACTTACATTTGCATCGAACTATTCACTCTTCCAAAACACTACCAACTCCACCACTGCCTTCCAGATCCAAAACGCTGGTGGTACCAACCTACTGGTGGCCGATACCACCAACTCTCGTCTTGCAGTAAATCAAACCTCTGCTAACTACACCCTTGATGTGGCTGGAGACATTAATTCCACCACAGCACTGAGAGTTGGTGGTAATACCGTCTGTACAGCATCTGGTTGTACAGCATCTGGTGGCTCTGGCAACTACATCCAAAACGGTACATCTCAACAAACCGCCAACTTCAACATCAAGTCTGCTGCGAGCGGGTCAGTTGCCGCGGTGATACAAGGAGCTAGTGGACAGACTGCCGATTTACTACAGATCAAGAATGATGCAGGTACCAATGTGGCAAGCATTGGGGCAACGGGGAATGCTTTGTTTCGGGCAACCAGTGCATCAAATGTAGCTTTTCAGATTCAGAATGCGGGAGGTGCAGCGGCACTGACGCTTGATACTAATATTGCCACAAGTACTGCCTGGACAAGTACCAGTGCCGTGTCGAGCGCTCGATATGGCCAAGGTGTTGCATCCTACAACGGCTACCTGTACTACATGGGGGGTTGGACTGGATCCACATCGAGCGAAGTAAGATTTGCACAGGCTAAGGCCGATGGCAGCCTTGGATCCTGGACGAACACTAGTAGCTTGAGCTCTGGGGTCTATGCTGGTGCCGCAGTCGCCTATAATGGATACTTGTACTACCTGGGAGGTCGCACAACGGGCTTTGATGCCAGCAACACCAATACCGTTCGTTACGCCCCGCTCAATAGCAATGATGGATCAGTAGGTACCTGGTCTACGACAACTGGCTTCCCAACAGCACGCTCCTGGTATAGTGCCACCGTCTACAACGGCTACATCTATATTGCTGGCGGTCTCAATGCCTCCGGAACGAGGATCACCGACGTACAATATGCCCCCATTAACGCGAACGGCACCATTGGCTCATGGAGCACCGCCACGAGCCTGCCTACTGCCAGGGCCGAAGCTGGCATTATCGCATACGGCGGATACCTTTACAGTGTCGGTGGTAATACTGCGAGCGGGGCAACTGCAGAGGTAATTTCGGCACCAATCAATAGTGATGGTAGTATCGGCAGCTGGACGGCAACTGCCTCGCTGCCGGCCCCCCGCTACAGTGCGCAACCGGTTATTAACAATAATACGATGTACCTACTCGGCGGCTACTCAGGTGCGGCTACAAATACTATGTTTTATGCCACCCTCAATAACAATGGCACCACGGGCACATGGTCATCAGGAACCAACTTGCCAGCCTCGCGCTACGCACACGGCAGTATCATCTATAATGGCTACGCCTACATAATTGCCGGAATCGATGCAAGTGCCGGTTTTCTCAGCAGCGTTTTCTATACATCAGTTGGTGGTACAACCAGTCGACTAACACTCAATGCTTCACAGGTTATCAATGGAGCAGCACTCTTCCAAAACACTACCAACTCCACCACTGCCTTCCAGATCCAAAATGCAGGTGGTACCAACCTACTGGTAGCCGATACCACCAACTCTCGTCTTGCAGTAAATCAAACCTCTGCTAACTACACCCTTGATGTGGCTGGAGACATTAATTCCACCACAGCACTGAGAGTTGGTGGTAATACCGTCTGTACAGCATCTGGTTGTACAGCATCTGGTGGCTCTGGCAACTACATCCAAAACGGTACATCTCAACAAACCGCCAACTTCAACATCAAGTCTGCCACAGCCGGTAGTGTAGGTGCCGTCATCCAAGGAGCCAGTGGCCAAACGGCTGACATACTACAGGCCAAAGATGGCAGTGGTAACACTGTCGCTAGCATTGGCGCAAGTGGCAATGCATTGTTCAGAGCTACCACCCCGTCTAGCACCGCCTTCCAGATACAGAATGCCGCCGGAACGCCAGCGCTGGTGGTTAATACAAATGTGATCCCTAACTCTAGTTGGTCAGCGACTGGTGACTTTGCAGATGCTCGCAACGATACCGGATCGGCGTCGTACAATGGGTACCTATACATCTTTGGCGGTGTAACTAGTGGCGGCTCACCACTGCAAACTACATATTTTGCACAACCCGGTGTTAGTGGTGACATAGCTTCTTGGTCATCAACTACCAGCTTGCTAACCAAGGCCAATGGTACGTCAGGGGCTGCTTACAATGGGTACTTGTACCAAACGGGTGGCTCTAACGGCTACTATACAGCCGCAACAAACAATGTACGCTATGCTCCGCTCAATCCTACAACTGGGGCCGTAGGTGCGTGGACCAGTACAACGAGCTTTGCTACGCCAAGGTTGTACCACAGAACGGTTGCCTATAACGGCTATCTTTACATCTTTGGTGGTGCAAACTCGTCGGTAGCACGCATGAATGATGTGCAATACGCGCCAATTAACGGCAATGGAACAGTCGGTACGTGGCAATCAACATCTTCATTTGCTACCGCTCGGAGCTCCATGCAAGTGATGGCTTACAATGGCTATATGTATATCCTTGGTGGCTATGATGGCAGTAGTAACCTGAGTGATATCCAGTATGCGCCCATACATGGCGATGGGACGCTTGGTGCTTGGACTACAACCACTAGTTTGGGGGCGGCCAGATACAACCTGGTGGCGGGCATAAGTAGCGACAAACTATACGTTGCCGGCGGTTTGGTGTCGGGGTCGGCAAGCACCGAGTTCAAATATGCTCAAGTTAACTCTGACGGTACGTTAGGAGCGTTTACGGGCGGGGTACCGTTACCAGTTGGTAAATTTGGAGCCTCTGGATTTATTAATAATGGATTCCTTTACGTCATTGGCGGTGTGACAGGATCGAATACCTACACGGTGTCCAGCCACTTCTTGCCAATCGATTCGCTGACCAGTCTGTTGACGCTTAACGGCTCTCAGGTTACTAATGGCTCGGCTACTTTCCAGAACACTATCAACTCCACCGCTGCTTTCCAAGTCCAAGACGCTACCGCCACATCGATATTCCAGGTGGATACCACTAACTCTCGTGTCGGTATTGGCAATGCCAGCCCCGGCAATTTACTATCGGTGGGTGCGCTTACAACATCTGACCCTGCAGGAGTGCTAGCAGTTAGCACAGGGACGAATAGCAAAAAGGGTATTGTTGTGCAGGCTGTCTCGGGGCAAACGGCCGACTTATTGCAAGCCCAAGATTCTACTGGTGCTGTGCTGGCCAAGATAGACGCTGCTGGCAATCTGACGGTTAAGTCTATAACTTTGACGGCGCATATTATTTCTGGTGGATCAGCTCCAACCATTGCCGTTGGTGCAGCAGCTGGCACCTCGCCGACCATTAGTATTGCTGGTACCGATACGGCCGGCACCATTACTCTGACTACCGGCACAACTGCAACTGCCAACGCAACACTACTGACTACCACATTTGCAACGGCCTATGGCGCAGCACCTAATGTTGTCTTCTCGCCAGCCAACGCCAATGCGGCTGCCATCGGTGGGACGACCGGCATTTATGTCACGCCATCTACCAGCAACTTTACGTTTACTTCTGGATCAACCCCACTCGCGGATTCAACCCAGTACAAGTGGAATTATCTTGTAATACAATAGCTCGACTACGGAGCGCAGACCAAAAAAAACGACGCATTTGCGCCGACAATCCAATTTTGCCAAGTTCGTGGTGGAGCTACGGGGACTCAAACCCCGGACCTCTTCGCTGCCAGCGAAGCGCTCTAATCAACTGAGCTATAGCCCCAAGAACTGACTGATTCTAACAGATTAGTTCAGAAAGGTCTAGAAGAGCTCAAGGTCGCGTAATTCGTCGGGTAAAAAACCTTTTTTATGTTGAAAGTTCGCATCCCACTTATAGCCTTTGCCGTAGCCCAGGTCGCCCATCAGCTTGGTTGGCGCATTGCGCAAATGCAAGGGAACGGGCAGATCAGGATATTCTCGAGCGCTCATCATGGCGTTGTGCATCGCTTTGGTTACTTCACGCGATTTAGGTGCTTTAGAGAGGACTGTGGCACAGTGATATAGGCTATACTGGGCCTCTGGCATGCCTATCTGCCTTACGGCTTGGAAGGTGCTTACGGCTAGGTTGAGTGCCGCAGGAGCAGCTAAGCCAATATCTTCGGAAGCAAAGATAACCATACGACGCGCCACGAATTTGGGGTCTTCGCCAGCCTGCAGAATTCGTGCCATGTAGTACAGAGCGGCAGTAGCGTTGCTGCCCCGCAGTGATTTTATAAAAGCACTAATAAGGTTGTAGTGATTTTCGCCGTTTTTGTCATATCCAGGAATTTGCCGTTGCGCCACTGCCTGCACGGTCTTCTTGGTGATTGTCTGTAAGCCCGCGAGTCGATGCGCTATTTCTAGATTCCCCAGGGCGACACGGCCGTCGCCGCCAGAAAGTTCAGCGATCATATCAAGGCTTGCAGGTGGTAAACGCTTAGCGGGTATTTTAAGAAGTTTTGCTCCGCGACGTATGAGCTTCTTCATATCTTGTTTGCTCAATGGTTCCAAAATAACGACACGGCTCCGACTAAGCAGAGGAGTTATTATCTCGAAGGACGGATTTTCGGTTGTGGCGCCAATGAGCGTGATGATGCCTCGTTCAACATGTGGCAAAAAGGCATCTTGCTGAGCTTTGTTAAAGCGATGAATCTCGTCGACAAACAACAGAGTCGGAATTTGTAGCCTCATATTTTGCTCGGCTCGTTCAATGACTCGACGGACGTCGGCCACTCCGGCTGTCACGGCACTGAGTTCGATCCAGTCGGTACCAGTTTCGCGAGCAATAATTCTTGCCAGCGTAGTTTTGCCGCTGCCAGGTGGCCCCCACAGAATCAAACTAAAGGGCTTTTTGTCGGCAATGATTTTTTGCATCAGTTGGCCTCGGCCTACGATATGCTGTTGGCCAATAATATCTTGTAGCTTCTCGGGTCGTAATCGTTCTGCCAAGGGCTGTTCCATGGCTATAGTATACGCTGTGAATAAGCCACATAGCTGTTACAATAGTCGTATGCCTGCAGCACCAGCGTCTCAACCGCGCAAAGAAATTGTCATCAACTTAAGTTGGTTAATTCGGCACAAGATTCTGGTGTTGGTAATTGTAGCTGCAACTATATTTTTGGTGAGTCTGATCGCCGAGGTGGTTCATTTAACAACTCGTCCCGAACACAGTTTTAAAGCGATGCTCAGCAACAACCTTTCCACGGTAAGCGTGACGCGTAAAGTAACCCGAAAACAAAATGATTCTTCGCTGGAACAATACACGCAACTCAGCTTTCTCGGCGAGCCACGTTCGCGCAGCGTTATTGTATTAAAGCAAGCTGGCAAGGGTGGTACTTCAACAGAAGTTAAAACTGAAACTATTGGTACGACGAATAACGACTATAGTCGCTACGTTACTATCAAGACCAACCAAAAAAATGCTGCTGGCAAGGTGCCTGATTTTTCTGGCGTGGAAGGTCTCTGGGGGCAAGCCGGGAAGGGTAACGAAAATCAGTTTTTGCAACAAGCTGCTTTGGGCTTAGTGCCATTTGCGAATCTGACGGCCGAACAGCGTTCGAAGATTATTGGCGATATATATAAAAAGAATATTTATGACGTGAACTTCTCTAAGGCTAAAGCGGAAACTGTTGACGGTAAGCATGTCTGGTCGTATCCGGTACGCATGAATGTTGCCGCCTATGTTACAGTTTTGCAGCAATTCGGTAAAATTAGCGGTATACCGGGATTAGATAAGCTCGATGCCACTAGCTATGCACAAACACCACCAGCCGAGCTAACCATCAGTGTCGATAAATTTTCGCATCAGTTGATCCGCGTTGCTTACAACGACGGTTCGCAGAGCGAGGACTACGGTAGCTACGGGCTCAGCAGTCAGATTGAGCTGCCCGAGAAAACCGTGCCACTAGCAGATTTGCAACAAATGATACAGTCGGTACAATAGACTATAACTATGGACGACCCCCAAGCCCCTCAACTACCAGTCAATGACCCCGGAAGGGTGCCTGTTGCTCCTCAAGAAGGCGTGCCATATCTGCCTTATCCCACGAAACCTAGCGGGCTACCGCAACAACAAGCAGTAATGCCGGCTCGAGATGTGCTACCCAAGCCAGTACCTCAGACAAGTAACCCTCAAACTGCAACACCCCCGGCAGACATGGGTGCACCACTAAATTCATCAGGGCGGCCGATTTTTTCGCCCGATGCTCCGGTTCCTGCGGTAACGCAACAGAATCACCGAAAACGGAAAGCTAAGGGTGTGATAGTTGGCTTAGTCGCTGCCATTATCGTGCTGGCTGGCGGCTCGGCGGCGGCCTATTTTGGCATCATTGTGCCCAATCGGCCCGAAAATATTCTGCGCAGCGCGCTACGCAACACGCTGCAACAGAAGTATGTCACCGCTACAGCCGACCTAAGTGGGAAGGACCCCACCACCCCTAACTATAAGCTTCATGCAGTCATTAAGGCCGATGTAGATAAAAAATCTGTTTCTGCTAACACGAGCTTTACCGTAAAGGGTTTTACGATTCCAATAGAAGGCCGTCTTGTCGACGATGAGGCATTCTTTAAAGTAGGTGATATTTCTGAAATCCTTAACATATGGGGAGTGCTATCGCCCAAAACGAAGGGTCTTGCTGACGCGCTTAATCCGAAAATAAGTAATCAGTGGGTTTCGATTGACAGTACGTTGCTCAAAGACGCAGGCATCACTGACTGTGAGCAGTCTGTGTCGCTGAGCGAAAAAGATTATGGCCAGATAGATAAGTTATATGAACAGCACCGGTTTGTTACAATCGACAAGGTCAGTAGTGACCAGGTAAATAAACGCTCCGCGGGCAAGTATGAGTTAACCATCGATGACAATAAGAGCGCTGATTTCTTTGATAGCCTCGATGAGCTACCCGCGGTTAAAAAAATGAACGAATGCTTCAACAAAAGCACGAAAAAAGCAACAGGTGACGAGGAGATAACAGCCCAAGCTAACAACCCTCTCAAAAATAATGATAAAACACCGCTGACGGTGTGGATCGACAAAAAAACAAAACTTATCACCAAAGTGGCCAGCCATAGCTCGGAACAAGATCGTAAAAAAGGCATCGAGGGGACTGGTGAAGTGGTCTTTGATTACCAACCTGTAAAAATAGAGAAACCAACCGGAGCTCATTCGATTACTCGCTACTTTGACGATATTCTGAAACTTTTCGTGGATACCCAAGTTGGCGGTGATGATCCGCTCAACAGCTTTGATGCTCCAAATTGAGCGTAGGTACATAGGCAAACAGGCTTGGCTGAACTATACTTATGGCTATGCAAGTCGTTATTGACTCACTGCTCGTACACTATCAACGGCGTGGAAAGGGTAGAACCGTCATTCTGCTGCACGGCTGGGGCGACAGCAGCCAGGGCCTTACCGAGCTTACCCAAACTCTAAGCAAGCAATTTGATATTGTAGCCATTGATTTGCCTGGTTTTGGTGGCTCAGAGGCTCCTGAGCAAGACTGGGGCCTTGATGAATACGCAGCTTGTATTGCTCGTTTGTGTAGCAAACTACAGCTAACCCCGTATGCTTATGTCGGGCACTCTAATGGCGGTGCTATAGCTATTCGCGGCTTGGCGAACGGTACGTTACACGCCGAAAAGCTCGTGCTGTTGGCGTCCGCTGGCGTCCGTGGCGAATACAAAGGGCGAGTTAAGCTGCTACGGCTCGTGACAAAAGCTGGCAAGGCCGTGACTGCGCCGCTGCCACGTGCCGTTAAAGGTCGTTTACAGAAAAAATTTTATACTTCAATAGGCTCAGATATGCTCGTCGCTGAAAACTTGCAAGGTACTTTTAAGAAAATTGTACAGGATGATGTGCGTCAGGATGCGGCTCGCTTATTGCTGCCTGTTTTACTCCTGTATGGCACTAATGATGAGGCCACACCACCAAGCTGGGGTCGTAAGTTAGCGGCCGCGATTCCCAAAGCCGAATTTATTGAAATCCCCGAAGCCGGTCACTTTATACACCGAGATGCTGCGGCGGAGTGCGAGAAGCAAATAAAGAGGTTTTTGCGGTAATGGCTCGGCTCAGTATGTTCCTACCGAGTTATCCGGTGGCATTGATTTATATGCTGCAGAGCACTGAATACCAAGCGGCTCCATACCTTGCGTGGTTTTGGCGAGTAAAAGACTTTCGGCGGGTTGCTCATCGCCGCCAATTGCATCACACCAACCGGGCACGCATGCTGCTTTTGTTGCTTTGGACAGGCATTGTGATTGAGCTGTGCGTAGGCGGAGGGATGATTGGCTGGGGGCTCCACGATCATCATATTACGTTGCTATTGGCTGGCTGTTTCATTGTCGCCGTCTATCCTTTGCTCTGGGCTCACCTCATTGTCTTGCCAATTATAATGGCACGTCAATTCATTGTTAGGCCCAAAGAAAAAGCTCTTATGAACCGTGCGCAGCAACAGTTTGCGTCTACCAAAGCTGTTAAGATTGCTATCGCCGGTAGTTATGGCAAGACAACCATGAAAGAGTTGCTGCACACTGTTTTGAGCGAGGGCAAAAACGTAGCGGCCTCACCCGCGAACAAGAACGTTATCTTTTCTCATGCGGCGTTTGCCGCCACGTTGAGTGGAAAAGAGGAGGTTATCGTACTCGAATATGGAGAAGGACAGCCTGGTGATGTTCCTCGTTTCAACAAACTCTTTCAGCCGACCATTGGCGTGATTACTGGCTTGGCGCCGGCGCATTTGGACAAGTACAAGATTGTGCAAGCTGCAGGTAAAGATATTTTTAGCTTAGCGGATTATGTTGGCCCTAAGAATATCTTTATTAATAATGAAGCGGAGGCCGTCAGTGGTTTTATACAACAAGGGCAGCATGTTTATAATCGCATCGGGGCTTTGGGCTGGAAGGTTGGCACTGTTGAAGTAACGCTTCAGGGAATGGATCTTACCCTTCGCTCGGGTAAAAAAAGTTTGAAATTGCACACTGGACTCGTCGGGGAGCATTTAATTGGACCGCTTGTCTTATGTGTGGCGTTCGCGAAAGAGCTCGGCCTGAGTGATGCCCAAATCAAAGCTGGCGTGGCAAAGACGAGACCTTTTGAACATCGTATGGAACCTCGACCACTTGCAGGTGGTTGGATCATTGACGATACTTACAATGGCAACCTCGAAGGTGTGCGAGCCGGCTTGGCGCTGTTAAAAACGCTCAAGGCCAAGCGTAAAACCTATGTCACGCCAGGTTTGGTTGATCAGGGAGACGCTAGTGAGACGGTCCATCGGGAACTTGGCCGACTTATAGCCGACGCCGGTCCAGAGCGAGTGGTACTCATGCGCCATACAGTGACGCCGTGGATAGAAGCTGGCTTGAAGGAAGGTGGCTATAACGGCGAACTACGCATCGAGGATGATCCTTTAGACTTTTATACGAAGTTGGAGCATCTTATTGCCGTCGGTGATGTGGTCATGATGCAAAACGACTGGCCGGATAATTACAATTAAAACCAATTAATTGTAGCTTGTAATTGCAGCTGGTGCTACACTGCCTATATGAAAACAATTGCTGTCATATTTGGAGGGCGAAGCGCCGAGCATGATGTTTCTATCGTAACGGCTATTTCAAGCATAATAAAGCCACTGGAGCTAACTCGTCAGTACCGCGTCGAACCGGTGTATATAGCAAAAGACGGAAGCTGGTACTGGGATCAACAATTAAAAGATATCGCCATTTACCAATCCGGTGAGATCGATACTTTTAGGCAGCACGCGCCCAAAGTGCACCTGTTGTTTGATAACGGCCTAACTCTAGTTAAGTCAAGCCAGTTTGCCGGCCGTAAGAAATATCAGAAAATCGATGTTGTATTTCCGGCTACGCACGGTACGCATGGTGAGGACGGCGAACTCATGGGCATCTTGGAAATGGCTAACGTAGCCTACGTAGGTTGTGGTGTGGCGGCAAGTGCTGTGTCGATGGATAAAGTTTTAGCAAAGCAGGTGACTCAAGCTCAAGGAATCTCTAGCACTCCTTGGACATGGTTCTATACGAGCGACCTAGCAGTTCGACATAGTGAAATTATTAAAGAGATCAATAAACTGGAGTACCCGTTATATGTAAAGCCCGCCCATTTGGGTTCGAGCATTGGCATAACAAGGGTGAGCGATCCCGAACAGCTTAACAATGCCCTAGAAGTCGCTGCTCATTTTGACAACAAAGTTATTGTTGAACAAGGAGTAAACAACCTTGTAGAGGTTACCCTGCCCATAATGGGGAATAACGAATTAACGCCGGCGTATCTTGAGCAGCCTATGGTTGCCGCAGAAGATTTTTTCGATTTCGAAGCAAAATATATGGGACAGGGCAAAAATGGTGGAAAAAAATCGGGAGCCAAGCACGGCGCGCAAGGTTACAGCAAAATCCCAGCCGACTTACCAGAGGCACTTTATAAGCAGGCAGTTGAAGTGGGCCTTGCAACCTATCGGGCAATAGGCTGTGAAGGTATCGCGCGCGTGGATATGCTCATTGACTCCAAGACTAAGAAAGTGTTTTTTAATGAAGTGAACCCCTTGCCGGGTAGCCTTTATGCCCATAACTGGCGTGCAAAGGGTATAGCTAACATTGAGCTGGTTACCGAGCTCGTTCGTCTTGCCGAAGAGAGATACCAGCGGCAGTCGAAGCTTGAGACTGTTTTTTCAACTAACTTTTTAAGGCAATTCTAAAGCTATGCCAGTTGTCGAAGATGAACCCCGACAGGTTATTCGTAGTTTTGCACGATCGAATGAGGAAGAACGCACGCGGCTGAATGAACTACTTGCACCCGAACGGGCTTGGTATGCGGGCGCTGAGCGTTTTGCGACCGACCATGATGTGGATCTAGCAATCAAAGCGGGGCGGTTAGTACTTGTTAGTGATGACAATAATCTTCGCCGCATTGGTCGGTTTCGTTTACCCGAGCATCGGCACCCTGCAGCTGCTGTTACGCCACCTACACTGGCGGCCATGCAGTTGTTTGGGCAGACATGGCGGGCACAACTTTCATTATTCGACATCTCTCAGGAACGCACCCTGCGTTTGGCGGTTACTTCAATGGTTCGTTCTCAGGCCTACCAGAACAAACTAGTTCAAGCGAATGCACTTGCGGTTCAAGATAGCACACACTGTACTGGCGGTGCTTTCGATGTCGACAATAGCGGGTATTACAGGCTAGTGGGAAGTGAGGTTGTAGCTTACGGCCACCCAGAACGTGTCCAGCAACGGGCTGAGCTGCATCGGTCGATTGATAACAACCTTGGTCGGCTGAGAGATACCATATATCATGATGACTACGATGAGCGCGTAACACAGGCAGCCTTGGCCGCTGCAAAAATACTGGGCGAACAAGGTCTACTAAATGTGGTGCCTGAATTTCAAGGAAGTCCTAATGCTGTTTTGCACATGGCCGTAAATCCAGCATTTGTTGGCTGACCTCTGTTGTGATACTGTAATTTGGTATGAGACGTTACGATCCAAAATCTATCGAGCCCAAATGGCAAAAAATTTGGGATGAGACAGGCGTTTACACTACCGATCTGACCAGCAGTAAACCAAAGTATTTTGCCATGAGTATGTTCAACTACCCCAGTGGTGCTGGCATTCATATTGGGCATGCCATGAACTACACCATTAGCGATGTAAAAGCGCGTTTTAAGCGGCAGCAGGGTTTTGAAAGCTATCATCCCGTTGGCTGGGACGCGTTTGGCTTGCCTGCAGAAAATTATGCTATTAAGGCTGGTGTGTCCCCGCAAGAAAGCATGGCGACCATTATCCCGGGCTATCACAAACAGTACAAGGCTATGGGTTGGAGTAACGATTGGGAAAAAGAGATCTCTACTCACTTGCCCGAGTACTATAAGTGGACGCAGTGGATTTTTAGCAAGATGTACGAAAAGGGTCTGGCCTATCAGGACTCGCGTATGCAATGGTGGTGTGCAATCGATAATACCGTACTGGCTAATGAGCAGGTTATAGATGGCAAATGCTGGCGTCATGACGGCCCTGATGACCCGCTCGTCGAGAAAAAAGAGGTCAAACAATGGTTCTTTAAAATTACAGAGTATGCTGACGAGCTACTAGATGCCGTAGACAGTTTGGATTGGACTGAAAGCGTCAAGTTAGCCCAAAAGAACTGGATTGGCCGCTCAGAAGGTGCTGAGGTGACGTATAAAATAAAAGACCATGACGAAGCTATAACCGTTTTCACGGTAGCGCATGACACGATTTACGGAACAACCTTTTTAGTGTTAGCACCCGAACACGAGCTGGTTAGTAAAATTACCACTGACAATCAGCTGCAATCTGTTCAGCAGTATGTGTTAAAAGCACAGAAAAAATCGGAAGTTGAGCGGCAAGCCGAGAAGAATAAAACAGGCGTTTTTACCGGTGCCTACGCTATCAACCCAATGAACGGCAAAGAGATACCTATCTGGGTAGCTGACTACGTCTTGGTTAATTATGGAACTGGCGCAGTCATGGGAGTTCCGGGAGAAGACGGCCGAGATTACGAATTTGCCCAGAAGTTCAATCTGGAAATTATTTACACTACCGAACAGCAAGAATTTATAGAGTATCACGAAACCATTAAAACTAACCCCGAGAAATATATTCTTGCCAACTCGGAAGAATTTAATGGCCTCAATTTTGAGGTTGGACGCCGAAAAATTCTTGAAAAATTAGAGAAACTTGGTGTTGGCAAAGCCTTTGTGAATTATCGTATGAACGATTGGAGTGTCGGACGCCAGCGTTACTGGGGTGCCCCGATTCCGATTATCTATTGTGAGGCATGCGGCACAGTGCCGGTGCCGGAGCAGGACTTGCCGGTTATTTTGCCGGAACTGACCGACTTCAAACCGAGTGGTGACGGTCGTAGTGCGTTAGCGCGAGCCAAAGACTGGCTTGTGGTGGATTGTCCTAAGTGTGGGGGTACGGCAGAGCGGGAAACTGACACGTTAGATACGTACATTTGTAGCAGCTGGTACATGCTACGCTATCTTGATCCGCGCAATCAAACTCAAGCCTTTGACAGCGATAGAGCGAACCGCTGGATGCCAGTCGACTTTTATAATGGAGCGGATCATGCCACGGCGCATCTATTGTACGCACGGTTTATCACACGCTTTTTCTATAAACTAGGGTTGCTCAAAGAGCCAGAACCATTTAGACATATGCTGTATAACGGCAAGGTCACGGCGCAGGATGGCACCATGTTTTCCAAGTCAAAAGGCAATGGTGTTGATCCGCTAGAAATCATAGACAGTGGTTACGGAGCCGATGCTCTGCGCACCTATCTCATGTTTGCAGCTCCGCTTGAGCTATGGGTTCGCTGGGATCCTAATGGCGTGCCGGGCACTCATCGTTTTTTGTCACGCATCTGGAACCTTACACATGAGTTCTTGGGCTCTGATACTATCTCGCTCAGCAATAAGGAAAGTAAACAGCTATTGGCCATTGTGCATCAGGTGATCAAAAAAGTAACCGAAGATCTCGAGATCAACCACTATAACACAGCTATTGCTGCTTGTATGGAAGGGGTTAATAAGTTATACCAGCTAAAAACAAAGTTACCCTTCGGGAAAAGTAAACAGTGGCAAGAAGCGCTCGAAGCTATAGTTATGGTGATTGCGCCATTTGCCCCGCATATGAGTGACGAATTATGGCAGCAGTTGGGTCACAGCGATTCAGTACATCGTGACCATTGGCCTCAGCTAAATGAGCAGTATTTAGTTAGCGATACTATGACAATTGTGGTCCAGGTCAATGGTAAGCTCCGAGCTCGGTTAGAGATACCTGCCGATGCCGGTAAGACGGAAATTGTGGACCAGGCTAAAGCCGATGATCACGTGAAGAACTTTCTTACTGGCAAAACAATCGCCAGAGAGATCTATGTGCCGGGTAAACTAGTTAATCTTGTCGTAGAGTAATGACGAGACTGCCTTCGTCAGTCCATTTTTAATCGCGGTTGGCGGTGAGCTGATTGGCGAGCACGTTGGAGGGAGCGTAGACTTCTCCGTCGCAGGCTGCGAAGCTAGAGCTACGATCGAAGTTAGCTCCAGTAACGGCCGCGGCATCGGTGACAGCGCTATCGAGGGTTCTGTAGCCGTTTAGGGCTCCTTCTTCTCGGGCTTTCTTAGTTAAACCCCACAGCGTGCTCGTGTCGCCATCGCCATAAGCAAACTCGATACATTGAGTACCAATTTTTGGGATACGTTCTCTAACAGCGTTGTCATACTCCTTAACATCGTGTTCAAGCTTCTCGGCTACTGTATGCATTGCGCGCGAAACCAGTTCAACGCCAAACCATGATCCCCCAGCAATTAATGCTCCGGCCGCTACCCCGGCTACTGCTGTCGTAAACCGACGGCGTCTAACATGCTGTCGTTCCATACTCAACATGCGAGGAACACCAAAAAACTCCACCTCTACTGGCTCTGTTAATCTTTTCATTATCATATAGTAAACTAAACATAAGCAAAAGTCAATAGCATCGTAATCATTCAAGGTCCACCCACTAAACATATAGGACACTTGTATCTAGGTTAGCATGTTCAAAGCC